>JBGPVO010000095.1:0-6233 GCA_041491705.1 Verrucomicrobiia bacterium | reverse complement strand
TGACTTCGTTGTGCGGGTCGAACGTCAGCGATGTTTCGTAAGCGGCTTGTGCCCCCGCCAAATCGCCTTGCCGTTCACGGAACTGGCCCAGCACGCCGTAGCTAACCGCCGGCTCGATACCGAGGCGAATGTTTCGGTCGCATTGGGCAACTCCTTCTGCGTCGCGGCCAAGCTGCAGATAAACCAGCGCCAGATTAACGCTGGCGACGGGCTGGTCTGGATTGACCGCCAATTCACCCTGAAACGCTTCGGCAGCGCGTTCCAACTGATGCTGTTTCAGAAACTCGATGCCCTGTTGCACCAAGCGGCTGTTGCTGACGTAGGCATCGGGATACGCGACCAGCGTGCCGTTCTTCTGGCAATCATAGATGGCGTAGCCGGCAAATTGCGCGTCCGTCGGCAACGTGAAGTGCGCATCGGCGTACGCTGCCAGCGTCGGCGCGTAGGCGCGGTAGTCCTGGGTGAACACGACATACTTGACGCGATTGGCTGGATTGCGCAACAACGCCCAGTTCTCGCCACCATTGGGGACCACTCGACGCGACTGGTTCAACTCCAACAGCAGCGGATCGGTAAACGTGTAGGCCGTGAGTAAGACCGCGTCCTCGGGCGAAGTATGCGCCATCAGCCAGCGGGCCGCGTCACGCGATGGCCAGCCAGCGGGCCGCTTCAGCACGGCGGTGGTGTAGTCGCTGTCGGCCTTGGCTCGCCCCGGATATGGGAGAGGCAGCCCGAACAGCGAACGCGCCAGCAGCAACACGGTCCACGCAACCGCGCCTGTCCACGCCAATGGGCGGCGCAGCGAACTCAGGGCCACTGCGGCGAAGAGACTGATGCTGGGGATCAGCCACAGCAGTTCAACACGTCCCGCGCGAAAGAAAGGTGTGATGATCAGGTTGGCAAATGGCAACAACCACACCAAGAGCAGACGGCTTTCCGGCAAAGTCCTCGCTGCCCGATAGATCCGCACGGCACCGATGGCGGCCACCAATAACAGCAGCTCGTAGAAACCAATCAGATGGCGGAGTTGCAGAAAGGCTCTCGCAGGTGAGAATCCGAAAGTCTCGGTGACGCCCGGCTCGCGAAAGAAACTCAGTGATTGGCTGCGCATGAAAATCGCGACGGTGAGCAGCGCGAGCGGCATCGCTGAAAAGGCCAGCGCCGTGTAGAAAGTCCGCCGCTTGTCCTGATCTCCAAACAGGAAAATGCCCGCGACTGCCATGAATCCCCAACAGTAGAGCGCGGTGGCCTTGGTCAGCAGGGCCAATGCCAGACAGATACCCATCCCGATAAAGTTGGCGACCGATTGGGTTCGCCTCGCGCGCATCATCGCAATCAACGCACACAGGCCCAGAAAGAAAGCAATCGTGTCCGGAGTTCCCTGGGCCGAGAAGTACACGTGCAGCGGCATCACCGCCAGAAATGCGGCTGCGAACAGGGCGGCAGCGCGGTTTGCCGTAACCTGAAAAACCAGTGCAGCCAACGGAAACAGCGAGAGCGATCCCACAATCATGGGCCACAGGCGCAACGCCAGTTCGTTAGGCCCAAACAGGTGCACGGGGACCGAAGCGAGCAAGGGAAAGAGCACATCGGGCCGCGGGTAGGAATTTCGCACCGGCTCGAACAGGAGCCGCTTGCTCAGGGTGTAGATCAGCCAGTGCCCCTCGTCGTTGTTGACCACAAACCCCGGCAGATGATACGCGCGCAACGCGACCGCCAGTCCCAGCAGCCCGAGCCACACGGGCGCGAAACGCCACGAACCAAACCATGAACGGTTGTTCATTGTCTGCGCCGAATCTGGTCCACCGCCCATGCGGCGTGCTCGCGCACCAATGGCTCCGCGTCAAGAAGGGCGCGCTCCAACGCGGGCAAAGCGGAGGCGTGGCCGGTGTTGCCAAGCACAACGCACACGTTGCGGAGGAAACCGCGGCGTTTGATGCGAAAGATCGGCGTGCCGCGGAAGAAGTCACGGAACTTCTGTTCATCCCACGAGAGGAACTCGGTCAGGGGCGGCATCTCGCGGCGCTGAAACTCGCGCGCAGACGAGAGTTTCGCAAATCGGTTCCACGGACAGACTTCGAGGCAATCGTCACAGCCGAACACGTGGTCGCCAATCAGCGGCCGCAGCTCCACCGGGATCGCGCCTTTCAACTCGATCGTCAGATAGCTGATGCACAACCGCGCATCGAGTTGGTGCGGGCCAACGATGGCGCGCGTCGGGCACACGTCGATGCAGCGGTGGCAGGTGCCGCAGTATTCGCGCTCGGGTTGGTCGGGCGGCAGGGCGAGATTCGTGAGCACTTCGCCGAGTAGAATCCAATTGCCGAGCCGGCGGCTGATGAGATTGGTGTGCTTGCCGATGAATCCGACACCGGCACGCTGGGCCAGGTCGCGTTCGAGAATGGGGCCGGTGTCCACATACCACAGCGAACGGGTGTTCGGGCCGCCCAGTTCATTGATGGCCGCCGACAATTGTTTCAGTTTCTCCGACATCACGTCGTGATAGTCACGCGCGCCCCACGCGTAGCGCGCGATACGGTTCGAGGAACCCTCACCCTGACCCTCTCCCTTGCGCAACAAGGGAGAGGGAAATCTCCTCTCCCCCGTCGTTTGCGGGAGAGGATCAAGGTGAGGGGGTACGCCGTTATCGCCGGTGTAATAATTCAATCCGACCACAACAATCGACCGCGCCTCGGGCAGGATCTGGGAGGGATCGGAGCGTTTCTGGGCATTCTTCGCCATGTAACCCATCTCGCCATGAAAACCCGACGCGAGCCAACGCTGGAATTCTTGTGCGTGGTTCGGCGGCTGTGCACCCGTGATGCCGACAAGATTGAAACCCAACGCGCGCGCCCTGTCCTTGATTTGTAGGGCAACCGGAGCGGTTGGCCTACAGTCCGGCCTGCTGCTTGTAGATGCGGACGATTTCATCGGCCTGTTGCTCCACGGTCATCGCCGAGGTGTCGATGCGATTCGGGATGGCCTTGTAGAGCGACTCGCGCTGGCGCAACAGCGATTCAACACCGGCAAGCCGGTCGGGATCGGCTTCCAGCAACGGGCGGTGCTTCACGGCCTTGGTGCGTTCGTACGCGACGTCGCCGTCCACCCAACAGCAAATGACGACGCCGGCGCGGCCGAAATCGCGAAGGTTGTTCGGATCGAGCACCACGCCGCCGCCGGTGGCGATCACCCGGTCCTGTTCAGCAGCCAGTTCGCGGACCAGGGATCGTTCGTACCGGCGAAAAAACACTTCGCCTTTGGTCTCGAATATCTTGGAAATCGTCTGGTTATGGCGGCGTTCGATAATCTCGTCCATGTCCACGAACTTCATCCCGAGCCGTGCCGCGGCGAGCCTGCCCGCGCTCGTCTTGCCGCTGCCCATGAATCCCACCAACACCAGGTTCTTCATTTCGGGAAACTGTAACAGATTCCGCTTCCGGTGGGCAAGGCATTGCGCTATAAAAGAAACGTGAAGAAGCCCGGCTGGAAAGATCGCATCCTCTGTGGTGACTGCCGCGACGCGCTGCGCGGGATGCCCGACAGTTGCGTGCATCTGGCGATTACGTCGCCGCCGTACAACGTCGGGTTGGAATATGACGGCCACAACGACCGCATGTCCTACGACGACTACCTCGCGTGGTTGCTGCCGGTGTGGCGCGAACTGTATCGCGTGCTCGTGAACGGTGGCCGCTTCGCGCTGAACATCGCGCCGACCAGCATCAAGGATTTCAAGCCGATCCACTACGACATGGCGGCGCAGTTGCGCGCGCTCGGGTTCATTATGCGCACGGAGATCCTGTGGTACAAACAGACCATGCGCCGTCGCACCGCGTGGGGTTCTTGGAAAAGCCCGCGCAATCCACACATCGTGCCGAGTTGGGAGTACGTGCTGGTGTTCTCGAAAGGCTCATGGACGCTCGATGGGAACAAGCAGGACGCCGACATCGCAGGCAAGGAGTTCATCCAGTTCTCCGACGGCTTTTGGCAAATCGCACCGGAGACACGCGGGCGCCAGCCGTTCTTGAAAAGCCTCTACAAGCCGAGACGGGGGCGCAAAGCACCGGAATCGAGACGTGATGGTCATCCGGCGCCGTTTCCTGAAGAGCTCATCTACCGCCTCATCAAGTTTTACAGCTACCGCGGCAATGTGGTGCTGGATCCGTTTGGCGGGACGGGCACCGTGGCGGTCGTCGCGAAGAAAACGGGCCGGCACTTCATCCACGTCGACGTTTCGAAGAAGTACTGCCGGATTGCGGCGGAGCGTTTAGCGCCACCGCCTGTTTCACCCACCGCCTGAATTGGGCGGCGTGGATGTCGCGCGCGGTGTGAATCTTCACGTGACGCATTCTCTTGCCAGAGCCTTCGAGAATGTGTTTGGGGTCGGCGAGGAACTTGCCCTTTGGAAACAGGAAATTCACGTACGCCTTGCAGGGCATGATGCTGCAGAGCATGCCATTGTGGAAATACCAGGGCATGCCCCAACTGAGGCGTTCTTCGACATCGGGCGCGGCGTCTTTGATGATCTTGCGCAGCGCCCTGGTGATATCGCGTTGCGGTTGCGGGAGCTTCGCGATGAGGTCCGGAACGCTTTTCATGTTTCTCGACCGAGTTGTTGCATCAGCTCGCGCGCGGCGACCTGGCCCGGCGCGACGGGCGCGTCCAGATAGCCGTAGGTGAGACACGAGCCGAACTTGGGAAACTCGACGCGCGTCTGCGGGCCGAGCGCTCCCATGCCCAGCACGCACAGCGCCGCCGGGCAATCCTCGCGAAATAACGACCGCAACGTGGCGACGTCCGCTTCGGTCGTGGTGAGCGTGGCGATCTTGACCACGGCGCCGAATTTTGCGGCCCTGGTCATGATCTTCCTGAGTTCGTCCAGCGGCGGTGTCTTCGCGAAATCGTGGTGCGAGACGATGAGGGCACGCTGATGCCGGCAAGCCAACGCGGAAACCTGCTCGACCAGCGGGCTGCGGAGTTCGATGTCGGCGGCACTGAAATGACGCAACGCTTCCTCGAACAAGGGCAGGCGCGACTCGTCGGGCTGTTTCCATTGACCGCCTTCTTCGGCGAGCCGAATGGTGACGATGACCGGCTGGCCGCGGGCCTCGATGGCTTGGGCGTGTTCGAGCCAACCACTCTCGGCGCGGGACGAGCGCGGTGTGTCAGGGCCGATCAGGTCAAGGCGGACCTCGACGATGTCGCACTCGCGTTCCGTTCCGGCCGCAAGCCGTGCCAGCGTGGCCGGTTGCGAAACGACGCCGACCACGCGGGGAACGGCGCCGAGCGTCAGGTTGCCGAGGCGTGCTTGGGCGCGAATCATGGCAATATGGTAGCGCGGGACGGCACGGAGGGGAAGCGATTCCTCCATTGCGTGGGCCCCACGTTCGCATGAATAATTTTCGTCTTTGCTGTCGTGCGAAAATGCGCTAGAATTTAGTTGTGTCAGTGAGCACGTCCAAGATCCCCATGAATAATATCCTCAATCAGTTGATCCAGTTGCAAGAATTGAACTTTGCCAAGGAGGAGCAGAAAGCCTCGAACTCGAAAATGCCGCTCGCGCAGTTGGAGAAATCCATCGCGGCGATCCGCGCGCAGTTGCCCGATAGCGTGGCGGATCGGTACGACCGCTTGCAGAAGCGCTATCCGCTGGCGGTGGTGCCGCTTGCGAACGGGAGCTGTTCGCGGTGCGGCCTGGCTGTGCCGCACAATGTGGTGAATGCCGCGAAGGCGGGCGAAGAACTGCAGACCTGTCCGCATTGCGGCCGCTTCCTTTTCTTTCCCGACACGGTGGCGCGTCAGCCGAAGAAGAAATTCGAGGGGAAACGTCCCGTGGAGGTGGGCATCGCCCGTTTTTCGGCGGCGAACCTGATGGTGCCAAAATTGGAGGCGACGACGCGTGAGGGCGTCATCGGCGAGTTGGCGAAGGTGCTCGGCGAAGGCGGGTTCGTTGAGGACGCGGCGACCGTGACGGAACTGGCGCTGCGGCGCGAAGCGATCGTGAGCACGGCGGTGGAACACGGGCTGGCGTTTCCGCATGTGCGCGACGTGGAAGGCGGCGGGCTGACGTTTGCCGTGGGCATGAAGGAAAAGGGCATCGACTTCGGCGCGCCCGCGGACCATTTGAGCAAGATTTTCTTCTTCATCGTGATCCCCACGCCGGCGACAGCCTTTTACCTGCGCTTGTTGGCGGGTTTGGTCCGCACGTTCGACTCGTCCGACGCGCGCAAGGAACT
>JBGPVO010000094.1:0-6239 GCA_041491705.1 Verrucomicrobiia bacterium | reverse complement strand
CCCGTGACGGCGACTTCCACATTTTCGATGCCGCGTTTGTCGAGTTCGTCGAGCAGGGTGGTCATGACTTCACGCGCACCGGCGGCGATGCCGCTGGTGCCCATGCTGAAAACGACGCGGTACTTTTTGTTGCCATCACGCAGCGCGACTTGCCGCTGCGCCTTTTCCCTGAGCTTCTTGAGTTCGTTGAGATTCATTGTGTCTTCCTTCTTGCGAGCTGAAATGAAACGTCTGACCGTCGGAACGGTAATGCAGTTGCACGTCCACTTTTGGGTGCGTGCACAACGTGAGGATCGTCGCGCTGAGATCGCCGATCGGGGGCCGGTCGATATGCGACAAACGCATGGACGCAGTGACCGATGTGCCCCGGCCCGGATGAGAAGTTACATGGAATGTGCCCCCGCACATTTCGGACGTCTGCCGGAGGAAGGCCAGTCCGAGCCCGATGGCTTTCTTGCGGTTCTTCTTGCCCGTCAGATTCTGGTTCAGCACCGCGTGCAACGTTTCTGCGTCCATGCCGCGCCCGTCATCGCGGATGCGAATGATCAACCAGTCGCGCCGTGTGTTCTCAATCACCGAGATTTCGAGCGTCTTCGCACCGGCTGCGAGCGAGTTCATGCCGATGTCCAGAATGTGCAATGACAGCTCCTCAAGCATACTTCTTCAACTCCTTCTGGCAGAATCGGGGGATCTTGTCGGGGGAGAGCTTGCCGTAGACGTCCTCTCCGACGGTAATGGCCGGCGCCAGCGCGCACGCGCCGATACACCGCGCGGTCTGCAGGCTAAACAGGCCATCCTTCGTCGTTTCCCCGCGCTGGATGCCGAGTTGCTGTCCCAATCGCTCCACCACGGTCGCGGCCCCGCGGACGTGGCAGGTTGTGCCCGTGCACACCATGATCTGATATTTGCCGCGCGGCACGATGGAAAAAAAGTTGTAGAACGTGGTCACCCCATACACGTGCGCCAGCGGGAGCTTCATGGAGGTGGCGATGTAGCGCAGCACGTCGGGCGCAAGGTAGCCGAACGTATGTTGGGCGGCGTGCAGAATCTGGATGAGCGCCGTCGGTTCGTACTTGTAATGTTGCAACGCTTGGTCGAGGGAGGCGAATCGCTGGTCCCCACTCGGGTGATGCGGCAGCATGGGCGCCGTGGATGCGGTCTCGGCGTGGGCCACCGGCGAGGGAGTGATCGAGGCGGTTGCGCTCGGGTTGATGACAGGCTCACTCATGGTTGTGTTCTCCCCGTAGTCCGGCCTCCCAGAGCTTCCCCGCGGCTTCGTATGTCGTTAGCCGCGTGGCCAACAGTGTGATGCCCTCTTCCTCCGCTTCGGCGACGATGTCGGCTTCGGGTTTTCGTCCGCAGGTGAACAACACCGTCGCCACGTCCTTCGTCGCCGCAACGGAAACGACATTGCGGTGCGTGTGAATCGTCACCCACAACATGCCGGGCTCTGCGTGCGCGAGAACGTCGCTAAGCAAATCGGAGATGTAGCAGCCCGTCACCGTCTCGGGCAGGTGCTTGGTGAGCGGTTCGGCCCGAAGCGCCGCAATCAACGGCTGGAGTTTGGCTGGTGTTGGCGTTTTCACGTGGGGGCTCCCGCTTTGCGAATGTGGATCTCGGCTCGCAGCCGCGTCCCCTGTTTGCTGTCCGATGTGATCGTCAGGCTGTCCGAACAGCGCTTGATGTTCGGCAAGCCCATGCCGGCGCCGAAACCAAGTTCACGCGGCAAGCGGCCCGCGGTGGACCAGCCTTCTTGCATCGCCTGTTCCACATCCTCGATGCCGGGACCGACATCGACCGCTTCGATGATGACCCGATCAGGATTGATCGTCGCGATGATCTCACCACCGAGCGAGTGGATGATAATATTGGTCTCGGCTTCGTACGCCACGACAGCGGCGCGCCGCCGGATTTCCGGATCAATGCCGCGTTCGCGCAACACCTGGCGCATCCGCTGGGAAACCTTGCCTGCGCTGTCGTAATCGCCGGTCCGCACGTGGGCGCGGACGACGTGATTCGCTGCATCGTCCGCGGCGCGGGTGGCACGCAAGGCGGCCTCTTGCGCCAGGGCTTCCTCCGCGCGGCGCTCGAGGTGCTGCATCAGGCAGTCCGTAATGTCCCCGCGGGTGATGATGCCGGCGAGACGGTCATTGCCGTCGAGCACCGGAAAGCGGCCGAATTCATGACGGTCGAATTCCGCCACCGCCCGTACGAGCGAGAAATGGTCGCGAAGCGTGACGACGTTGCGGGCCATGTGTTTCTCCGCCGAGTCATTGATGTAGCCCCGGTCGAGCGCGTTGATGATGTCTTCAATGCTGACGATGCCGAGGAGCACATCGCCCTCGGTGATGGGCACGCCCGAGATGCGGCGTAACTTCATCAAGGTTTGAATCGTTCGCAGGGAATCCGTGGGTGCGGCGGTAACGGGCGACTTGCTCATGGCGTCGCGTACGCGCAACTCGTAAACGAGGACCTGAGCGACCGAGGTCTTGCGCGCTTCACCCGCAGTCACGTCGGAACGAATGGCGGGCGCCGGGTGCATATGCGCGTCTCCTAGGGCCCGGGTGCGTCCGCGGGGAACGCGATGCGCACGTCGGCCACCCGCGCGCCTTTGCCCTGTGCATAGACGATGAGCGGATTGATATCCAGTTCGGTGATTTCGGGAAAATCAGCCGCGAGTTGCGAAAGACGCTCCAAACATTCGGCGATGGCATCGACATCTGCGGGCGGCTGACCGCGAAAACTCTCGAAGACCTTGGCGGCGCGGATGGAATGGATCATATTGTAGGCGCCCAGTTCGCGGATGGGCACGAGGCGGAAGCTCACGTCCTTGAGCACTTCCACGTATGTGCCACCCAGGCCGAACATCATGATGTGTCCAAAAGACGGATCCTTGCTGATCCCGAGGATGACCTCGACACCCTTGCCCGCCATCGCCTGAATCTCCACGCCGAGAAGCCGCGCACCGGGTAGTTTTTGTTTCACCCCGTTTGTGATTTTATTATAACCAGCACGGGCTTCCTCGGGCGTGGAAATATTCAGCAGCACACCGCCGACGTCGACTTTGTGCACGACGTCCGGCGACGCAATCTTCATCGCGACGGGTCCGCCGATCCGTTGGAGCCACTCGACGGCTTCGTCTTCGTTCTTCGCCAAGGCATGCTGCAACAGTGGGAAATTGTAAGCCTTCAACACCGCGAGCGCTTCGGCTTCGGGCAGGAACGTGCGGCCTTCGGCACGGGCTTCCGCAAAAATCTTCCGCACGGCTTCCTGATCCACCTCGAAGCGCCGTTCCTGCGTGCGCGGGCGCGCCAGCCATTCCGTATAGCGGCACATGGCGGCCAGCGTGCGGGACGCGTTTTCCGGAAACTCGTAGTTCGGGACGCCATGTTGTCCGAGAATCCGGACGCCGGCGGACACGTCCACGTGACCGAGGAACGACGCGAGCACCGGCTTCTTGCTCGATGGCGCAATCTCGCCGATGGTGCGCGCGATGGCCTCAATGTCGGTCATGGATTGCGGTGTGAGCAGTACCACCAGCCCATCGACGTTCGGGTCGCCGAGCACGGCTTCGAGCGCGGCGGTGTAGCGATCGCACGTGGCGTCGCCGATGACGTCGACGGGGTTGGAAAAGTTCGCGGTCGGGGGCAGCTTCGCCTTGAGGGACTCGAGTGTCTCGGGTCGCAGTTTGGCGAGCTCGAGCCCATGACGGATGGCGGCATCGGTGGCCATGATGCCGGGGCCACCCGCGTTGGTGACGATGGCGAAGCGGTTGCCTTTGGGCAACGGCTGGCGTGAGAACCCGACCGCGAAGTCGAAGAGTTCTTCCACAGTATCGACGCGCAGGATGCCAGCCTGCGCGAAAATGGCGTCGTAGACGGCGTCACTTCCGGCGAGAGCGCCGGTGTGAGAACGGGCGGCGGCCGCGCCTTGCGTGGTCCGCCCGGATTTAATGGCCAGGATCGGTTTTCGGTGTGCGAGTTCACCCGTAATCTCGCGAGCCAGGTCAATAAAAGCCCGGCCGTCAACCAAGGTTTCCAGATACATCAAAATGACGTCGGTGCTGTCGTCCGTGGCGAGGTAACGCAGTAAATCGATTTCGGTCACGTCGGCCTTGTTGCCGACGCTGATAAATTTCGAGAATCCAATGTTGCGGCCGCGGGCGTAATCGAGAATACCCGCACACAGCGCGCCGCTTTGTGACAGGAAGGCAATGTTGCCGTGCTCGGGCATGCAGCGGGCGAAACTCGCATTGAGCAGGATGTCGGCGTCGGTGTTGATCACGCCGAGGCAGTTCGGTCCGACCAACGCAATCTCGTGCTCGCGGGCGACCTCCACCGCGCGACGTTCCAGCGCCGCGCCCTCGGGGCCGACCTCCTTGAAGCCAGCTGTGACGATCACCGCGCCGCGCACGCCTTTTTGGCCGCACTCTTCCAACACCCCGGGCACGGCGGTGGCCGGAACCATGATCAACGCCAGATCGATCTCGTCGGGAACCTCGCCGACACTAGTGTACGCGTGTACGCCGGCAATCGATGTCGCCTTCGGGTTGACGGGGTAAAGCGTGCCACAGTACCCGCTAAGCAGGATGTTGCGAAACAGGTCATGCCCAACCGTACCCACGCGATTCGATGCCCCGATTACGGCCACCGAGTTCGGGCGGAAAATGGCTTCGAGGCGGCTGCTGTGCGGCGGAACCGCTGCCGATTGTCTGGACAACACAACTGTGCTCTGTAGGGTTGACGTCATTGCCCGCCAGTTGACTTAGCAGCGGCCTTGCCAGCTTGTGAGCCGTTGTGCAGCTGAATCGCAACATGCTTGGATAACGCATGTTACGGTGTGAAAAATTTCACAAACTCAAAACGCTGTCTGTCGATCAAGGGACAAAGTGTCAAGCGGCTGCAGGAATTCCGACACATTGTCACGCGGCCTCGGTGGAAGTTTTTTGGCGATGCGCGGCTTCGCTCAACACGCCGCCGCATGATGCGTGTGCGCCTCGACAACCATTGGGAACACCTCGCCAAAGGCGACGCATTTTTCACCCTTGCACTTCGTGCAATGCGAAGTCCGCTCCATTTCCATTTCCCAAGCGAGCGGATCGCCACCACGGCCCGCGCGGAAGCCAACGCCCTCAAACAGACGGAGCGCGACCGAATTCGAGCCCATTACGAAAATCCACACACGCTCAAGCTCCAACTTCTTGCAGCCAAAATTGAGTGTTCCGAGCAGTAGTTTCTTACCCAAACCGTATCCGCGGTAGTCCTGGTGAACAAAAATCGCCAGCTCAGCCTCAGTCTTTCGCTGCGAGGGACACAACACGCCATGACCGACGATGCGATCCTCAACTTCGACCACGAATTGGTGAAACGCGTGCTCGCAAAGTTCGCTGAGCCATTCCCTGATCTGTGACGCAGTGCGTGGCGGCAGCCCTTGGAACTCGCCCTTCGGCTCGAACTCACAATACATCTGGTATAGCTTTTCCGAGTCCGACTCATCAAAAGCTCGTAGCACAGCGCGTATTGACATCTGGTTCGTAGCTCCAGCATTGATAATACCAGCGGCGTGTGCCCTCTTGGCGTGTATCTCCAACCCATTGGATGGGAGCTTGTTAAACTGATAATTCAATCAGTTGCGGTTACCAATCGCAATCCACGCGCTGACAGAATGTCGCCATCTGGGCCAAGCGCGGAATCACACCGAGGGACGACAGCGCGTCAGGGTTCCATATCGAATTCGGGCATACGCAGGACATCTGGGTCGGCTGCCAATCCCAGATCACGGGCAATGCGAGCCAGTGGCTGGATGATTTCCAGGGCGCGGGCAATCGTTTCGTCACTCGCCTTCTGGCTGCTGTCGGAATCCTCACCAAGGAGCGCTTGGAGCGGTGACTTCTTTGGAGGGAATGGTTTCAGTTTGATCTTCGCGTCGGCAGACAACCCCACCGCTTCGCGCACCAGACGGATCGCCACTGGAAATCCGCCCAGTTCGTCCACCAAACCAAGTCCCTTCGCATCTTCGCCGGTCCAGACGCGGCCCTTGGCGATCTCAAGGACCTTCTCCTTGGGAAGCTTGCGGCCCGCGGCAACCTTGGTCGTGAAATCGTCGTAGACACGGTCGAGCCACGTCTCGAATCTCGCCCACTGTTCGGGCGTGTAATCTTGCAGCCCCGAAAACACCATGGCATTCGAGCTGGAATGCACTTCGTCCCAGGACACGCCAAGTTTGTCCCAGAAATTCGT
>JBGPVO010000093.1:0-6246 GCA_041491705.1 Verrucomicrobiia bacterium | reverse complement strand
GTGACTTGGGAGAAGTCATTGAGTCTTGGCCGAAGCTTACCGTGGTATTGCGTCGAGCGGTGCTTGCGGTGGTTCGGTCGGCAGGAGGGAAAAGTGGGGGCGACCAGGGCGAAGACTGAATTCCTGACGAAAATCCGTCTTGAGCAGTTTATTTCAAGGAATCTTCCTAACTGTTGGCTGGTGACGATGACGTTCCATGAGAACGTGATCGTCAAGAAGGAGGCCATGGGGCGGTGGAAGCCCGTGGCCGACTGGTTGAAGCGCCACGGTATTGACTGGTGCGGTGTGTGGCAACAGCAAAAGCGCGGCGCTTGGCATCATCACTTTCTGATCAACAAGTATATCAACGTGGTCGGATTCCGTGAGTTTGTGGTAGCACGTGGATGGGGGCAGACGGGGTTGAATTCCGGTCTTGTAGTTCGTAGCGCCCGTTTGGGGGATTGGAAACGGACTATTGGGCGGGATACGCAGCGCCTGCATCCTCTAAGGAGATTCCGAGTGGTTTCGGAGACTTTGGGTCTGTGACTGACTCTTTATCTGTGAGAACTACTCGGTTGGCGGCGACATGTCTTTGACCCGAAAGGCCGAGGTCAAACTCATTGAGTTGGTCTGCTAGAAGGGTGACGTTCAATGTGGCAACAGGAGCATCATCGAGGTAGAATTGAAGTTGCACTTTGGCTGCGGCGGAAGGCTGAGGACCAGTTCGTATGGCGAAATCGGGTCCCGGCCCATCCGTAAACGGAGTATCGAAATCCATTTCGAAGACGCTTACTTCTTGGTCGTGTTTGGTGCTACGGTCTTTATAGCTACCCAAGAAGTATTCGCGGTAAGGATCGCCATTAATTGAGAAACAGCCCTGATGGTTGTAGGCACAGGGCCCTACGCAGAAAGCGAAAAAGGGCTTGATGGTGTACTCTGGCGGGGCGCAGTCTGCCCCCATCCTCGTAATTGGGCAAAGGACGAAAGCGAGCACCAGAAGGGCGTAGGGTATTTGACGTTGCATTAAGTCCCTCACTTTCAATGAAAAGAACTACCCGCTACACTAACATTTGCGTGCGTTGCAGTCAAGTCTCTGGTTGTGAGATAAAGGAATCAGGTTGTGACGAGGATTGGCGGAGCGCAAGGGGTGGATGCGGCCCGTTGAGGCGGTCCAGATCGACAGAACTTCAGAGCGTCGCCCACCGCTGACGCATGCGAGTTTTTGCATAGTACAGGGGAATGGCGGTTTCCACAGAGACGATGGCCGGCTGATGTTTGGATTCATAGTTTTCTTATGCCCTTGTTGCCCTGCAACGTGCGTTCAAGCTTCTGCAAATCGGCCGGCAATGGGGCGCGCCACGTGAGGCGTTTGCCTGCTTGTTGTGGATGCTCCAACTCGAGTGACTCGGCATGCAACGCCTGCCGTTCAAACTCCACCAGCACCCTGCCACTCTCGCGTCTCGACGCGTGATACTGCGGATGGTACGTCCGGTCCCCGATCAACGGCAACCGCTCGTACGCTGCTTGCGCGCGAATCTGATGCGTACGGCCCGTCTCCAGGCAAAACCGTATCTTGCTCACAACACGACCGGTCGTGCCGACGGGAAATTCGTCGAGCACTTCGTAGTGCGTGACGGATTCCAGCGCGTCGGGTCCACTCGGCGTTGCAAAGACATGCTGCAGTAACGTCTCCTCATTAAACCGCAGCCAATGCCGCCACGTGCCGCGCGGCTTCTTGGGTCGCCCATCCACGAACGCTACGTATTGCCGCGAAGCGGTATGCGCGGAGAATTGTTCGATCAACGCCGCCCGCGCCGCCGGGTTCATCGCAAGGCACAGCACGCCCGTCGTAAACTGGTCGAGGCGATGCACCGGCAGTGGTTGCAATAAACGAAACGCCGGTGGCAGGCGATGTTCGGCTGTGCGGTGCCCCAGCCCGCGCAACTTGCCAGCCAGAAAATCCGCGAGAATGCTCAGCACCGAGATGTCCGTGATCGGTGCCGGCACGGAGAGGAGTCCCGCCCCTTTATTGACGATCGCCAGCGACGAATCGAGATACACCAAACTCAGCCGGGGATGAATCCGCCATTCCTCATCGAGCACCAACGTGGACGACCGACGCTCCTGCAATTCCAGCGTTCCGCGCGGATCAGGGATCAACTGATTCGGTTTTCGCACCACTGCGCCAGCGACGCTCACCCGCCCCGCCAGGATCCATTGCTTGGCGCGTTTCCGTGGTGTGTCAGGGAATTCCGCCAACAACCAATCCAGCAGTGTCCGGTTCATTTGATCCATGGAACGGCCGGTCGTTGCGCCCGGCCATGGGCAACTATATGTAGCTGTCCTATTTTGAGCAAGTTGTGCGTGCGGATTTGACGTGACCTCGCCTTTTGGAGCCGCTCGAGATGTCTGGGCCAGGAGAAAGGATTCTGGCGAGCGGGCATATTCACTGAAAGGTACGTTGTTCGGCGTACAGGAGCACCTCGTCGCTAAGTTTGACGACCGGGGCTGCATTTGTGCTCCCCTCCGCAACAACCCGACTGGGGTTGTCCTTCGCGAACCCCCCTCCGGGTTTGACGCACACGTACACGTTCCATAAACACAATCCAGAACCGAAGTGAACCGCAACGCGAACGGCCATGTAGGGTGCGCTTGTCCCACGATTCCGCACTGCGACAAGAGGTCCCGTGCTAATCCTGAATTCCGCGGGTGATTCCACCTTCAAGCCATAGGCTACCGGGGCTTCCTGGGACGAAGGGTTATAGAATGGTTCAACGACAGGTTGTGCCGATGAATCGGCAATGCACAGCGAGGCCTCGCGAACGAGATTACTCACCACTTCCTGAGTCAGATGAGGTAACAGCGCCTGTATGGCTGTTTCCCCCCTGTCCTCGCATCGATCGCGGTTGCAACCAAGGAGAACTGCAGCCACAAACAGCACCGCCAGATTGCAACGATCGCATCTCATGTCGCATCTCCCAGGGCACCGTCGTGAAAGATTGTACCGACCTTCTTCACCATCGGCCTCCGCGGTCATAAACATTTTGATTGTATCCGGCTGAGGGGGAGCCCGCAACCGTCATGGCGCAGAAGTTGAAACCGGGAGGTTGAACTAGACCGGTTGCCGGCTTGTTTAAGCTGCCTGAGCGACCAGCCTTTCCTCCGCGTTGGCCCTAACCTAAACCGTTGGTGTGAACCGCCGAATCTCCGTGATCTTCGCCGAAGGCAGCCGCGTGAACGAATCCTTTGGATAATCGAATGGATTGAGGCCGTGCCGCCGATATCTGTCGAGCAGGGTATAGAACCGCAACCGATCATCCGCCAGCCCCCAGATGCCCCACAAACAGGCGATTGGAGTCTTCCAAGGGTCTGGGGAGGGCGTCTCGAAGCTCCGCTAATTATAACAAAGGCCGTGGAGCGAGGCGGGGAGGTCGAGAATATGAGTTCAACCGTTCTGATCGATTTGAGCCGTCTCGGCTAGGTGGGGGGGGCTCGGCGGGTCATCGTGATTCAGGGATTTGCGGATCCAGCCAATGAGTTCTCGCGGCGAGAGTGGTTTCTGGACGAAACCATAAAGTCCACCTTGGACCATCTTTGGTGACACGTCGTCAAGACACGCGGTCGTTAACAGGACACGAACGTGCGGATTGATTTGTCGCAGGCGCTCAAAGACTTCGTCCCCTCGGAGGGTGGGCAGGAAGTAGTCCAGCAACACCAGTTGGATTGCCTCCCAATGAGCCTCATATAACTGGAGGCCTTCGAGCGGGTTGGAGGCGGTCAGCACCACCCAGCCTTCGTGAATTAACAACCTGCGGACGATGTTCAAGATGCCTGAGCAGCGCCAGCAACAACAGCGTTCGGGTGACGGGCAGTGGCTCGGTCTGGAGCAACCGCTACTACCTGCACGTTGGCGACTCTGGCGCGGGCAACAGTCTGGTGGTCAGTAATGGCGGCGCAGTCGTGGCCGGCAACGTCGTTGTCGCCGCATCCGCTTCGGGGGCCACGCTGACAATCGACGGCGGGACGCTTACCGCCGACTCGTTGGCGGTGCCCAATAGCGCGGGACGGGTGTTCCTCAACGCTGGTGTCCTCAACAGCGCAGGCACGGCGGTGACCAACGGCCAGCAGTTTGTGGTCGGCAACGGCATGGCTAGCGCGACGTTCCATCTACTCGGCGGCGTGCATTCCTTCAACAACGGTCTGCGCATCCGCACTAACTCATTTCTCACCGGCTGCGGCACCATCACCGATACCGTCGTCGTCGATGCCGGCGGCAGCGTCACCAACAACGGCATCCTCCACGCCCAAAACGGCAGCGTCCTCGAAGCCTACGGCCGGGTCATCAACAACGGCATCATTGATCTCATGGACGGCACGACCAACTTTCATTCCACGTTCATCAACAACGGAACCATCGTGAACGCCTCCTACTTCCACGTCGCCACCATCACCCAAGAAGGCAACAACATGCGCGTCAGTTGGCCGAGTGTTGGCGGTCGCAGCTACGTCGTCGAAGTCGCTGACGATCTTGGTGGCGGATTCACCGACCCGAGTCCCGCCATCGTCGTACCCGGCACCAGCCTCTCGACCACCAACTACCTCGACTTCGGCGGCGCGACCAACGCTCCGTCGCGGTTTTACCGTGTGAGGCTTGTACCGTGAACTTGAGGAGCGCAGCCGTGAGGATTGAAAGGCAAAACAAACAACCAATGCCTCGTTCACGACTCGGTGAACTTCCTGCGGCTGCGCTCCCGTTCACTATCCACCGACTGCGAGACCTGCCACGTCCCACATGGCGCCTACCCGCCGTTAGGAGCGAGCCGAAGCTAAAAAAATCTTTCATTTCGCTGGCCTTTTCCCCCCAAGATTTCGCATTACTGCAATGGAGCGAATTCACGCAAACAGAAGGGAGCAGGCGAACCATGATAGGAAGCATATGCCAGCTTGACATTGTCATATCGCCGTGTTCCACTCTCATTTGGAGAAGCCTCGGCGTGAGGGTTTTGCCGTCATCATTGGTCGCACACATTCTGATCGGCCTGGCCAGCTTGGCCTTGCCGTCGATTGCGCACGCCAGGGTGCAACCGCCGACCAGCTTGGTGGCCACCACACTCTCCGCCAGTCGAATCGACCTGTCATGGACTGACAACTCCAGGAACGAGGGTGGCTTCCTGATCGAGCGGGCGCCAGCCAGCGGCAACGCACCGGGCACTTGGGCGCAGATCGCAACCGTCGGTGCGAATGTCACGACATTCAGTGACACGGGCGTGTCGGCAAACAGGACGTACTGGTACCGCGTACGGGCGAAAAGCAACGGCAATGGCGCCAACTCCGCCTACAGCAACCAGGCCAGCGCCACAACTCCGCCACTACCTCCATCGAATCTTACGGCGGCCGCGGCGTCCGTCAGCCAGATCGACTTATCGTGGACTGGCGATTCGAATGGGGAAAGCGGCTTCCTGATTGAGCAGGCACCGGACAGCGGCGGGGCACCGGGCACTTGGGCGCAAATCGCAACCGTTGGTGCGAACGTCACCACCAACAGCGATATGGGACTGGCGCCAAACACGACGTACTGGTATCGGGTGCGCGCCTATAACTCCGCGGGCAATTCGGGTTTTTCCAACGTGGTTGGTGCCCGCACACGGTCCATTGTGTGCACGTTGTCGGTCGTCGGCTGGGGTTATGACGGCTACGGCGAAACGATCCCGCCGCCGGGGTTGACGAATGTCGTGCGGATTGCCGCCGGTAATTCGTACAGCTTGGCGTTGAAGGGCGATGGCACGGTCGTCGGCTGGGGCAACAACGACAGCGGCAAAGCTACCCCACCAACGAATCTGACCGGGATAGTGTCCATCGCTGCCGGAGATTCCCACAGTTTGGCCTTGAAGAACGGCGGCACGGTCGTCGGCTGGGGGGCCGACTGGGCCGGACAAGCCTCGCCACCAGCAGATCTAACGAACGCTTTAGCCGTTGCCGCCGGCGTGTACCACAGTTTGGCCTTGAAGAGCGATGGCACGGTTGTCGGCTGGGGCTACAACGGCTACGGCGAAACGACGCCGTCGGCAAACGTGACAAACGTGGTGGCCATCGCTGCGAGTTCTTACTACAGTCTGGCGTTGAAGAGCGATGGCACGGTCGTCGGCTGGGGCGCAAACTGGTATGGCGAATCGACGCCGCCGGCTGATCTGACGAATGCGGTGGCCATCGCCGCCGGCTTGTACCACAGTTTGGCCTTGAAGAGCGATGGCACGGTTGTCGGCTGGG
>JBGPVO010000092.1:0-6256 GCA_041491705.1 Verrucomicrobiia bacterium | reverse complement strand
GTGTAGGGCAGGGGCTGTTTCGGCACGGCATTGCCCGCGCGACGGTACGTATCGACGGGGTTCACTCCCGTTGCGTGGACGTGGACAACGACCTGACCGGAACCGGATTTCGGGTCAGGCACACCCTCCAGCTTCATCACCTCGGGACCGCCGAACTCGTGCACTCGGATCGCTCTCATCGTTGCTTGGCCTCCCCCTGGTGAATCGCGCGGGACGATTTCGACGTTGAGCTTCTGTGTGCGCCGCAAGACCGTCAACGTGTTCGTTTTCCCATTCTTGTCGACCGTGAGCTTCCGATGCAAGTCATCAATTGTGAGTGGCGACGGCATTTCTGTTCAACGCGACGATCACGTCGCCCTGCTGGCTGTCCACATCGGCAGAACGCGGCTGATCGACGACCTCATCTTTTGACGTTGACTTTTTCAGGGTTCCAGGGGAAGCTCCGTCCTCAGTGAGGTTAACAGCGAAAGGGCGTTGGCAATGAATACTCCACGGGTCTATGGGGCGACAGTTTGTTTTTTTCTCCTTGGTCTGAGCGCGCAAGACGCGCGCGCCACCGTGTCCAGCACCTTCGACACGGATGCTGATGGCTGGACACTGGTCGGTGACGGCACGGGGCTGACGTGGCAATCCAGCAATGGAAATCCCGGCGGGTTCATCTCCGCCTCGGACCTCGACCTCGGGGTGTTGTGGTACTTCGTCGCACCCGCGAAGTTTCACGGCGACCACTCCGACACGTTCGGCTTGGGCCTGTGCTTCGACCTCAAACAATTCGGCAGCGGCACCGTGGACGACACGACGTTCCCCGCCAACATCGACGTGTTGCTCGTCGGCGGCGGTTTGACACTGGCGTATGTGGGCTTGCCCGTGCCGAACACCGACCCTGTGGCGCCGCCCGGATCGGCGACACCGTTCAGCCAGTACACGGTCACGCTGTCCGGCTCCGACCCCGGCTGGATGAAGCTGAGCGGCGTGACGCTGACCGATGCCACCGACGCGGATCTGCAGACCGCGCTGGCCGGTGTGACGGACCTGGAGATCAAAGGCGAGTTTCGTCACCTCTTCGATCAGGGCAGCCTCGACAACGTAATCCTTGGCTGCGCCATCCCCGAGCCGACGACCGGCCTGCTTGTCGCGCTGGCAGTGGTGGCGTTGTCGTGCGGGACGCTCCGCCGCGCCAGGTAACACAGCGGTTTCCCTTTGCCGGATTCGCCGCGCTCCAGTAACATCGGTGCGGATGAGCACCCAGCAGAACTTCGATTTCCTCGTCATCGGTAGCGGCATCGCGGGGCTGACGTATGCCTTGAAAGTGGCCGGTGCGGGCACGGTCGCGATCATCACCAAGAAACAGCGCGCCGAGAGCAACACCAATTACGCGCAGGGTGGCATTGCGGCGGTGATGGCCAAGGACGACTCGCTTGAGTTGCACGTGCGCGACACGCTGGAAGCCGGTGCGGGCCTGTGCAAGGAAGACGTCGTGCGCACGATCGTTAGCGAAGGCCCGGGGCTGGTGCGCGAGTTGATCGATCTCGGCGTGAAGTTCACCGAGAAGGAGAACGCACGCGGCCAGTTCGATCTGGGGCGTGAAGGCGGGCACACGCGACGGCGCGTGCTGCATGCGGGCGACATCACGGGACGCGAGATCGAGCGCGCCTTGCTGGCGCAGGTGGCGAAGCACGAGAACATCACCGTGCTGGAGGAATCGCTGGCGATTGATCTCATCACCACTCAGAAACTCGGCCTCGGGGGTCCCAACCAATGTCTCGGGTGTTACGCGCTGGATGAGACGCGGAATATCGTCCAGGTCTTCGCGGCGAACATCACGCTCCTGGCAACCGGCGGCTCGGGCAAGGTTTACCTCTACACCAGCAACCCTGACATTGCCAGTGGCGATGGCGTGGCGATGGCCTACCGCGCCGGGGCCAGCGTCGCGGACATGGAGTTCATTCAATTTCATCCCACCTGCCTCTACGACCCGAAGGCGAAGTCGTTTCTCATCAGCGAGGCCGTGCGTGGGGAAGGGGCGGTTCTGCGCGGCAAGGACGGCGAGCCGTTCATGAAACGCTACCACGCGATGGCCGACCTCGCGCCGCGCGACATCGTGGCCCGGGCCATCGACGCCGAAATGAAGAAAACGGGCGCGGACTTTGTGTCCCTCGACATTACCCACAAGGATCCCGAGTTCGTGAAGAAGCGGTTCCCCAACATCTACTCGAGATGCCTCGAACTCGGATATGACATGACGAGGGCGCCGATTCCCGTCGTGCCGGCGGCGCACTATCAATGCGGTGGCGTGGTCACGAACGTGGACGGCGAAACGGAAGTCGTGGGATTGCTGGCCGCAGGGGAGGTGGGTTGTACGGGCTTGCACGGCGCAAATCGTCTGGCCAGCAACTCGTTGCTCGAGGCGCTGGTCGTCGCGCACCGGGCAGCTCATGTTGCGCTCCAGCAACACCGGACGCTCCAATCCCCACGCGCCACACTTCCACCCTGGGAAAGCGGCAGCGCGGGCGACACGGATGAACTCGTGGTTGTAACTCACAACTGGGACGAAATCCGCCGTCTCATGTGGGACTACGTCGGTATCGTGCGCACGGACAAGCGGCTGCTGCGCGCGCGGGCCCGCATCCAGAACCTGCAACACGAGATCAATCAGTTCTACTGGGACTACAAAGTGACGCCCGATCTAATCGAATTGCGCAATCTCGCGCAGGTAGCGGAGTTGATCGTCGAGAGCGCCCTCCAGCGCAAGGAATCCCGCGGTCTCCATTACACCCTCGATTATCTCGAGCGCGATGACGTGAACTGGAAGCGTGACACGGTGTTGCGCAAAGCCTGAGGGTGGCGCAGGCACATGCGCTTCGCGATTGACGGGTCAGGGTGATAAGACCTGCGAGTCGAAGCTGAAGCCTGATATCTCGCGAGACGCGCCGGCGGGCACCGCCATGATAAACACGTCTGCGTAATACTTGTTGGTTTCCCATCGATCGGTTGGCCAGACGGACTGCCCCAACAGTTGATATTCACTCCCGTACGCGTCCGGGTCTTCCTGGTTGCCGGCAACGTGGGCGAGGCATCGCACGGCCAGATCAATGTTGGTATGCGTGGCCATGGTAAAGAACACGGTCACGCGCACAAGCTCCGTGTCGGCACCTTCCGTGGGAGGCACCGTCTCCGTGGTGAATCCGACCAGGCTGACGCCGCCGGTCAGATCGGACCGGGAACGCGCCACCGCGGCAGTCAGGTCGTCTCGCTCGACGAGCGTCCGCGGGTCGATGGGTGCGCCGTGACGAGAGTAAAGCAACAGACCATCATCGGCCGCGGCCAGATGGAGATTCGGGTTGGCTTCGACCTCACGCTGGATGCGGCGGAGACTCTGAAGCCATTGCAGGTTGCCCGCGACACCCCGCCACGAGTCGTGCATATCAAGCAGCGCATAATCGATCCGGTCCGGAACGGGCGGGTCGAGATAGAGATAGCGTTGCGTGACGAAATGCGCGGCGACCCGTTGCGTGGCAAACAACGAGCCCTGCGGATCGATTTGTGTTCGGAAGCGATCCACCAGGTCGAGTCGCCCCGGCGACCGGTGAACACCCAGGGTGTCCTTGCTCCATGGCTGTGCTCCGAGGAATACGGAGACGCTCAGGCAGGAGATCACAGCGCCGAGCAGGGTGTTGAAGCGAAGGCGCGAATCGATTTCCTGCTGGGCGCGGATGAACGCCCAGAACACCACGGGCAGCAGTCCGGCCTGGTACCAGTTGGCGATGCTCTTCAGCATCGGGTTCATGCAACAAAAGACGAAGGTCAACAATCCAATGAACAGGACGGACGGTTTGCGCAGGGGCAGGAACGACAATGGCGCGAGCAACACGGCGGCGAAATAGAATGATTTCGCTTCGAACAACCTTCCCCAGAAGGCGAGTGGCTTTGCGACAGGCGAGAGCATAATCTGCCACTTCGTCTGTCCGAGGTCGCGGAAAAACTGCGTCATCGCGTAGGCCCGTCCGCTGACATCGGGTACAAGGACGGACGAGACCAACAGGAAGTAACCCAAACCGAATGCGGCAAGCGCTACCCCGACCGCCCTGCGCCGTTCAAACAAGGCCAGATAAACGCCGAACATGCCGACAAGGATGGCCGCTTCCTCCTTGATGAGCATCGCGCACACGATGCACGCCAGGGCCCAGCCGCGCCGTTCGCACATCCAGAGCGCAAGGGCGATGAAATACATTGGCAGGCACAGGTTGCCCCATCGAAAACCATACGAGGCGCTGTACACAAATTGTGACGCTGGCGGATATAGCGCCCAGATGAGCACAACCAAAAGGGCCGCGGTTTCGTCCCGGAGCGCGCGTTTTGCGAGAAAGTAAAGCGGCACAGCCGCGCCGAAGACGGCTACAAGTTGCAGCAGAATCGTCAGCTTCAGATCGGGCCACAAGAGCCACAACGGCAGGAAGGGGACAATGCCCACATTGACGTGGTCGTAGAACAACGGTTTGTCCGGATTGACGCGTAGAAACAGCTCGCGTGGGTGTACCATCGAGTTGAACATGAGGCGCGCGTTCTCCCCGCAATCGGCGTAGCCGAGTGCCAGGTCGTTGAGGTACCGCGCTTGTTGCCTGAATTGGCTGGCGGCCAGTACGACCACAAGGCCGCAGACCACGAAGCGAAGCATTCTGATGGTTCGGGCATCGGCCATGGATTGGCCGCGCAGTGAACGCAATACGGTCCAGCCGCACGCGACAGAAAACAGCAGCATATCGTACATACGAACGCGGGCCATCAGCAGCGTTTTCAGCAACAGGTAAAGTGAAATGGCGGCGACGGGCAGGGCGGCGCGCGCCAATTTCAACCACGCGTCGCGTTGTCGGGCGCACAGCACCAACGCGCAAGCCGTCACAACCATGGCGACTCCCAGCACGGTGAATTCGACGGTATCCGGGACGATCGGTACCGTCTGGTAGTTCTCCGGGGAGAACCGTTCTCCGAGCAAGATCCAGAAGGCCGCCAGCGCGCCGAAGGCCTCCACGATGAGGAGCACGAACCAGCCGAAAGAACTTGTCATCGTGCGTGAAGTGGTTGACATGCCAGCTCGCAGCTTAGCCTGCGACGGTTCTTGTCCTCAAGACTTGAAAACCGGGGCGACCGCTGGTAGTCTGCACCGCACTTTGGGAAGGGCGCGTAGTTCAGTTGGCTAGAACGCACGGATCACACCCGTGAGGTCACAGGTTCGAGTCCTGTCGCGCCCACCATTTTTAATGCAGACGCTCGCCCCACGGCCATTGTGGATTTGCCTTCTCGTCGCGCTGCTCTTGCGGCTGGCGTTCATATTCGTCGGATTCCCGATCCTGCAATCACGCTGGGATCTGCGCGATGACGGCGACGGGTATGGACTGATCGCGCAATCGATTCGTGAGGGCCGTTATCACGACGTCACGCGGGGCCCGATGTATCCCGTGTTCGTGGCGTTGGCGGGTGCACCCGAGATGGTGAAGTTGTTACAGGCGCTCTTGGACACGGCCACGTGCTGGTTGGTATTTCTGCTGGCGCACCGAAACTGGAAGGCAGCGGCGTTGTGGGCGGTTTATCCCTTTGCGATTTGGCGGGTCGCGTTCATCAATAAGGAAGTGCTCCTGACGTTTCTACTGCTGAGCTACGTCTGCGTGCAGTTGATGGCTCTGCGCACGCGAAAACTCTGGCCATGGCTGGCGGCGGGCGGGCTGCTCGCGCTGGTGAACCTGTGCAAGCCGACGTTTGTTGCGTGGCCGCTGGTCGTTCTCGCGCTTGTGCTCCTGCATCGCGTGTCCCTGTGGCGAGTCATGGCCTTGCTCGCGGCGATGGTCATGGTGGTTGCGCCGTGGACGTGGCGTAATTATGTACTGACCAACGGCGCGTTTCTCCCCATCGCGACCGAACAAGGTGGAGTGACCACATTCATCGGGAACTACCAATCGACGCTGGGTTTGTGGGAAGGCCCCGGGAAAGCTAAGTGGATGCTCGCCGTGGCCGAGGTCCGGTCGCAACATCCGGGCGCGTCGGCAATCGAACTGGACCGGGCGTATTACGCCGCCGCCTGGGATCAAGTCAGGCGAGGTCCCGCTACAGCGGTCGAAATGTTCGTCCGCAAGTGCGGACGTTTCTGGTTCCTCAGTGCCGCACGGCGCGAACAGGCCGCTTCGTTCGTGATCCAGTTCGCATACTTGACGCTCCTCGGCATCGGTTTGTGGCGCGGCCGGCCATGGGGCGTCGACACGGT
>JBGPVO010000091.1:0-6344 GCA_041491705.1 Verrucomicrobiia bacterium | reverse complement strand
CCTTGGCGGCGTGGGTGTGGCAGCGGCGACGCAAGATCCAGCCGCAGGGAACCCGTGTGGAGGAAATGGCGGCAACAGGGAAGAAACCGTTCACCCTGTGGGTGGCACTGGCGATGATCGGGACGGGCATTCTGCTCGTGGCCCTCCTTCTGGACTCGAACTGGAATATCGGAAGACTATCCACAGCGGACATACAGAGAATCGTTGGCGAACAGAAAGACGCCAAATTCCATATCCTCCAATACCAGAACGGGCTGAAGGAACTGTGGATCACGTTGCCGAAGGATGGCCGGCTGTCGAAGTTCATCGCGCCAGCGGATGACTCCACGCTGTCGCTGCTGGCAGAGAAGGGGATCGCTTGCCCGAGGTACGTTCAAGGCCGCGACTTTGAGATCTTCGGATGGCCGGGCCGGTTGTTGGTTCTGTTGTGCGTTTTTATTCTGGCGGTAGGTACCGTCATTCTCCGGAAGCGGTTGAGAAGGCGAGAAAGAAAGTCGTTTGTGCGCGCCGCCGGCGTTTGACACCTGCTGTTGGACAGCCGGGCCTTCACGCATCCAATTTGAATCGTTTGATCTTTCTCGCTGTTTGCCGTTGCCAGCCCCAAACGTCCCCGCTATATTCCAAATGTTTTGGTGCGCGGACGTGGCGAAACTGGCAGACGCGCAGCCCTCAGAAGGCTGTGACCGCAAGGTCATGGAGGTTCAACTCCTCTCGTCCGCACCAACTCAACCACCACCGCAAAAAGCGGTGGTTTTTCTGTCATAGGCCGAAAAGCATGACACGAAGGCATAACCAGTACATCTGTGTTTATGCCTTGTCCGCCTCGAAACGGCCCTTAAAGAAGTCCGCATCCTCGACGTCCGGCCGGGAGTCTGACCGGCCCTTTCTGGCGGAAACCGTTTGACACCGATGCGGGCGGGGGTAGGTTGGCTTGGTTCGATCAGATGTGTGAGGATTAGCGAACGGAAAGGAGGGAGGTATGGAAGCAACAGCGAGTCCCACTGCCACTACGCGGCGAGCGACGGAGGAATTCCGTGAGAAGGCAGCGCGTGTGACCCAGGATGTTCGTGAGTTGAGCAGCGTCACCAAGGACGCTGCCGCCGAGGTTTACGAGCACGGCCTCGAAAAGGCCAAGCAACTCGAGAAGAACCTGGAAAACCGCATCCGTGAACATCCACTGCAGTCCGTGCTCATTGCCGCCGGGGTTGGCTTCCTGGCTGGTTTCCTGATCAGTCGTCGCTAGCGCTCGGTGTCCACTGATTCCTTGCGCTGGGGGGCCGCTCGCGACCCAACGCAAGGAAGGGTGGAGGAAGGGTAACGAATGAGCCCATCGCCCATCGCTCCAGAAACTTCAACGCCCGAGCAGCGAGAGCAGGCTCGGCAGCCCGAAACCGACAGGGCGAGCAAGCTCCTGAGGCAAGCGGCCGAGCTTTTCGAGTACGCCTCGTACTACCTTTCGGCCAAGGCTGATGAAGCGAAGCTGTCGCTGCGGCAGGTGATTGTGCGTGCCGCCCTCGAAGCGATCGGAGTGCTGGCGGCAGCGGGCCTGATTGTCGTCGCGGTGGCGCTTGTGTTCATCGGTTTGGGCGAGGGGCTGGGTGAAGCATTCGGCCACAGGCCGTGGCTGGGCAACCTCGTGTCGGGCCTGATCCTTTCAAGTCTCGTCGGCGCGTGGATATGTCTTCGCGTGATGGCGATCAAGAAACACTTTCTCAAGAAAACGGTGAAGCACTATGAACAACGAAAGCTTCGTCAACAGACCAAGTTCGGCCGCACCGTCACCGACCAAGCCGCGGCCGCGCCCCCCAACGACTGAGGCCGACTTCCTTGCCCAGCAGCAGGCAACCGCCCGGTGCGCTATTCGACAAACAGGTCGCGAGATTGCCGGCACGCTGCAAGACCTCGTCGAACAGCATCCGTTGCTGACGCTCGGCGGTGTGGCCGTTGCCGGTGCGTTAGCGGCGCGGATGATCACGCCTCCAACTCGAGAGGAACGGGTGGCCCCGTCGCCTGCCGGTGCGGGGAAATCGTCGTTGGTGGCGATGATCGAGAAGTCGGTGCTCGATGTCCTCAAGACCGGCGTCGAAAGTTATGTTGCTGCCGCGCTGGCTGCCCAGCAGTCAACAGCAAGCACGAGGCACAATGGCGAGTCGAATCTGACCTGAATCCAACGCCTATGGGCAACAAGAGGCGTCGGGACGGATCAGGCTCGCGGGAGGTGCTTGTCGCTGCCCATACGGCCGTAGGCGCGAGTGAGTATACTGAAGTCAGACATCTCACCACCGGAGTTGCAGAAGGATCGCTGTACTCGCATCAAATTGGACCGTACGAGTTGTTGCATGGCACAGGCGGAAGGCAGAGGCCTGCTGACTGGCTGACCTGCAACTGTCAGCAACTGTGTACCGTTCAACTGCGGTTTTCGCCGAGCGCTTGCCGAATCGCCGCCAACAACTCGGCGTTGTCCGCCGGTTTCTGGAAGAAGGCGGCAACGCCGCGCTTGCGGGCTTCGTCGCGCAGGAACGGCACCGGCAGGGCTGTCAGGATGACCACCGGGGTTCGCTTCAACGCATCCATCGTTCGGAAACAATCGAGCAACATGATGCCATTGCCGACGCCCAGGCCGATGTCCAAGAGGATCAGGTCTGGTGGCGGTTGATTCTCAACTGCCGCCAACGCGCCGATCACATCGGACGTCCCGATCACCTCGTAGCCGCTCGCCTCCAGCCGCACGCGCATCGCCAGCAGAAAATCGCGGTCGTCGTCCACCAATAAGATTCTAGGTTTGGGCATGGTTGGTCTCCGTTGGTCGAATGGGTAACGTGAAGTGAACGGTAGTGCCCTGGCCGGGGGCGCTCTCGAGCCAGATATGTCCACCGTGAAGCCCCACCAGTTCCTTGCCGATGTGCAGCCCGAGTCCCAGACCCTTGCGGCTGAGGTGATTGCTTCCTTCCACCTGGTAAAGTCGATCAAACACCTTCGATTGTTGTTCCGCGGCAATCCCGATCCCCGTGTCGGCGACGGACACGCGCACGAAACCCACCTCCGTGTCCGCCAACGCAGCCCGCACCGTGATTCGTCCGTTCGCCGGCGTAAACTTGATCGCGTTATCTATCAGGTTGCCGAGAATCTGCCGCACTCGCCGCGGATCAGCCCAGACCGACGGCAAGCCGGGCGCGATCTCCGTTCGCAACGTCAATTGGTGCACCTCGGCCGCGTGCACAAATGACCTGATAACTTCGGAGACCAACGCCTCCAGTGCGATCACTTCCGGCTCGATTACCAACTTGCCAGTCTTCGAACGGACCGCCTCCAGCAGATCGTTGATCATGGCCTCCAATTGCGACACGTTCGCCAGGATGATCTCCAGGTAGCGTTGCTGGTCACGCGTCGTCTGCCCGGCCAGTCCATCCGCCAGGATCGTCGCGAATTGGTGGATGACCGCCATCGGCGTGCGCAACTCATGCGAGACGTGCGACAACAACTTGTCCTTCATCTGGAGTTCCAAGCGGTGGCTTACATCATGCTCGCGGAGTACCTGCTCCATGCGCTGCTGCTCACGCTCCGCCTCGTATTTCAGACGGTATTGCACCCGTTGCCAGAACATCCCACCCAAGACGAGCATCATCGCCACGAGCACCGCCATCAACGCCAGCATCATCGCCGACTCCGACCGCAACGTGGTAAACGCCTCCGCCGCGTCCACCTTGGCCTCCATGAACCACGGCGAATCCGGTATTTGTCCCAAGTACGACACGACCGGTATCCCGCGGTAATCGGCTCCTTCAAGTAAGCCTTCCCGGCCCATGACCGCCATGACAGCGGGGACATCCTTCTGGGTGATGGGAATCTTGAGCGAGAGAGCTGTGCCCTTGCGGTGGCGCAGTTCGTTCAAATACAGCACGTGGTCGCCCTGCCGCTCAAACAACAACGTCTCCGCCGACCGGCTCGCGGTGGGCCAGGACTTGACGAGCGGGTCCAGGAAGTCATCCGCATCAATCACCAGCAGCAACGCACCCAGCTGCTTCCCCGCGCCGCCTTCCCGGATCGGAGCCACGACCGCTGTGTGCCGGACCGCGTTTTCTTGGTGGTGGTAAATGGTGCTGAGCACCGGTTTGTCTTGGCCCAGCGCCACCTTCAAAGACTGGGCTTCTTCCTCCACCAACGGGTTCAGCACTCCGATAAGACTCAAGAGCTTCCGGCCCTGGACATCCACCAGTGCGACATCCTCATAGTGGAAGGTTTGGCGCAGTCTCTTGAAACGCGCGAACATCTCCCCGGCAACTTCCGGCGACGGTGCGTGCAACCACCGCTCCACCTGCGCCGCAAAAAAAGGATCCTCGACAATTCCCGTTGCATCGTCCAGTCGTTCGGCGCGCCATGCTACAATCTGGTGCACCTTCGACTTGGCGACCGCTGCGAGTTCATTCTCTGCCGCCTGCCGCAGATGCCGCCTCTGGATCCGGTAGAGATAGCCCCCGCCAGCCAATACAACCAGCGTCAGCAACACGAAGATCAGCAAGTACCTTCGCCCCGCTGATGACTTCTGTAATCTGGGTGTCATCTCCAACCAGAGGCACTCCTACAAGGTGAGTTACCCTCCGTCAATCGCAATATCTCACACCCGCAATGAAGCGCCTCAGTTTATGCTCCATCAGAATCGGCGGGAGTGACGGGCCTCGAAGCCGAACCCGTTTGCGGTTTTGCCAAGGAAAACGAATGGAAATACGGTCCTGTTCACGCCGTCGCTGACAAGGGAATGTCTCAGATTGGCGTGGATTGTCGTTGGTTGGCACAGATGTGTAGCATCAGAAGAGATTGAGGGCGTAGTTCCATTTCCCGGCGTTCGACTGGATCGGCAGATAGGGCCGGTAGTGAGTGAGGGCGGGTCGACTTGGCGGGTTCTTAAACTTCTATCGCTGCCAAGACGGTTGAGAGCCCGAAGGGCGGGGGGCCTCGCTCGCGTTATGGAATTGCCGACCCGATGTCGATCCAATGACCGTCACGCGGGCTTGAGAACGGGCCGGAGCTCTTCTTCAGCCAACAGGACCACCCAATACTCGTCCGGAGCATACCACTCGAGTTTCAACAGCGTGCTCTCTGGTATTGCGCCTGTTTTGGGAAACCTGAATCGAGAATCAGGCTGCGAAGGTGTTGTGCCCAGTCCAAGAGCTTTACCCAAGAACGAACAAATGGCCTCCACCCTCGACCGCCTGTCGCTTGCTGTCCCCTGTTGTACGTGCAGGCGATAGCCTTGCATGGACATGGCACAAGCGGTGTTCTTCGGCAAGAATGCCTTCGCGATGCCGGCCGTCCTGTAGTCACTCGCCAAATCAATGAGAGCACCCCTACCCACAGCATCTTTAATCGATTGGACATTGATGATTGTCATGGTGACATCTCCTCATTCAGATCATTGACGCCTTATCATCATCCACCCAGGCCACATCCGGACCCTGTTTGTCCCAGAACTCAGTTGTCATGAGCCAGCCTGAACGGGGGCAGGGTGCACGTTTCAGTAAGCGAGCTTTAACCTATAACGCAGGATGTTGTGACAATGGACCGTGTCGATCGTGGTTTTGTTTTGCCAGCCCTGGCAGGACAGCTCGCCGCTGACGGTGGTGCGCTTTTTGGCAACTGCGCCGGCGAGTTCCTTGGTCAGATCAAAATCGCCCCGGATGCATTCATCGTTGGGACATCTGAAGCGGAACACGGACTTGGCGCTATTGAGGTTGACCACGTACTTGAGCTGACTGTTCGGGGTGACGCCTTTGGGGTTGTAAAATCCCAAGTTCACGATCAGAGACTTCAACTTCTGGAATTTGTCTGCAAGACTGGGCGAGGCTTTCACGCGCTCGCCTTCTTGATCACGGTATTCCGCTCGGAGACCAATTCTTTGTCGATACATAAAGGCAACTTTCGAGACTGAGTTTAGTGGCAGTTGAACTTCGACAGCCAAATGGAGAGTCGAAAAACAAATACGGCAACGTTGCCGGAACCCACTTGATGTTTCATCTTACGCCCAATCGGCAGAATAGCAACTGATTATCGTGCGGTCATGCTTGCCTGTCACAGCCGCTGCCGTTCTTTCTTGACGCGTTATCGAAAATCGATAACAATGGCCGCGGTTTTGCGGCACCGGCAAACCTGTGCCGCGTCTCGCGTCGCTCGGCTTTGACAAGGGGAGAGTGGGGTGGAAGTGAGCACCGTGTTTTTGCGAAACGAAGCCAATCGGTTCCCATGCAATTAGACATCAATCCGCCTGAGCGACAGAGGCTTAGAGCACGCAAACCCGCGGGCGGCTCGGCGACGAGTGGGCAGAGTCGCTCACGCCAACGCTTGGACGT
>JBGPVO010000090.1:0-6346 GCA_041491705.1 Verrucomicrobiia bacterium | reverse complement strand
GCGACAGGCTTGGCTTATTTGCTGAAGAAACGAATTGGGGGCGGCTTGCGGCGGGAACAAAGATAGGCCAGGTTGCGCCGTTGTTTCCGAAACGCACATGATTTGTTTTCCCGAGTCGTCCCGCTTTCACATCATTGACGAATCGAAGGTGCTCCCGCGTTTCGGCCATCTCACGCCGCGGCCGATCTACGTGTATCTTCCGGAGATCGCGGAACACGATCATCGGCGGCGTTTTCCCGTGTTGTACTGTCACGACGGGCAGAACATCTGGGACGATCCGCACTGCTGCTTCGGCCATGGCGGCTGGTTCCTGAATCAGACGGCAGATCATTTGACACGAGAAGGGGAGATGGAGCCGATCATCCTTGTTGGGATCCCGAACACGCACGCGCGGTATCGCGAATACACGCCGGTCAAAACGTACGACGATATACTGGCGCATCCCTACGCGAACTACGTGGTCGATGTGGTGAAGCGATACGTCGATCGAAAGTTTCCGACGAAGAGAGATCGCAAACACACCGCTTTGATGGGTTCATCGCTCGGCGGACTTGTGTCGCTGTGGATGGCGCACAAACTTCCCGAGACGTTCAGCAAAGTAGCGTGTCTCTCCGGGGCGTTTCAAGTTCGCGATCGACAAAAGAAGTCCTTCGTTGAATTTGTGACAGAGCGCGAGCATCAGGACATTCGTGTGTATCTCGATTGCGGCACGGTTCACGATGGAATCCGCCAGTCGCGACACGTACACGAGGCGTATGTGGCGCGGGGATGGCGCGAGCGAGACGACCTGTTGTATTTTGAGGACAAGGGGGCGGAACACAACGAACGGTGCTGGCGGGAGCGGGCGTGGCGCGGGCTCACGTTCCTATTCGGAACTGCCCGGGACGCGAGATAAACTGGCCTGCAGGGTCGTTGCAGATTTTTTACGATAATTCACGAAAAGGTGTTGACACCCGGACATCGTTGTGTCAGAAAGTGGGGCGTTGTGGGGAATGGTGGTTTTCAAGGAGGAATCACGACTCCCATGGTTAAGGCACTGACAAGGACAGTATTTGTGGGCACGTTTCGCCATTCCGTTGACGAGAAGAACCGTGTCGCGATCCCTGCGAAGTGGCGGGCCGCCGCGAGAGGCTCCCAGGAGTTTTATGTGTTGCCGGATCCAAAGAGCTGTCTGGTGGTGCTGCCGTCCTCCGCGATGGAGAAGATGTTGGAGCGCGCCGACGACATCTCGATTGGGGAATACGCGCGACGCGACGTGCTTCGTCTCATTGCCTCCCGCGCCCACGGGTCACCGTGCGACAAGCAGGGGCGCATTGGATTGACCGATGAACTCATCCGGCATGCGGGTATTGAGAAGGACGCAGTCCTGGTGGGGGCATTGACGCGGTTCGAAATCTGGTCGCCCGCGCGATGGGACGACGTGGACCGCAATGCAATGCAGAATTTTTCGGAGGCCGCCAAACAGGTGGGATTGTGAGATCAGCGATGAGTCGAGACGGCATAATGGGATTTTTGAGTTTGAACCGCAGCCTGACCAATCTGGGCGGCGAGATGCGGCAGTTTCGGCTGCCGCAGATGAATCCATTTCCGAAGTTGGACAGGAGGATCGCCCGATCCACCAGCAACGACGGTGTACAGCGGTCTGCGTCGCGCCCTGTGGCGCGCGGCGCGGTCATCATCGAAGGCGGCTGCGGGTGTTTGCCCGAAATGGCCACCGACGTGATCGACACGACCGCAGGCTACGCCGTGGGGAACGTCAAGCGCGAGCGTTCCAGCAGCAACCCGTGGTCGCGCGTTAGTTTGGGGCATTGGGTCGGACGCATGTTGGGCAGTCGTCGTGCTGCGCGCTTGTGAGGAGGGAACTCGCAAGGCCGTCGCAGTCTCGTGAGGCGATGACGGCGGGAGTGAAAGCTCTCGTGAGCAGGGTGGGTGGTGTGTCAGAGGAGGCTGGGATCGACGGTCGTACGTAGTCGATTTCTTTCCGATCCGAGCTTCGGCATGGCCTACCACACGCCGGTTCTACTCAAGGAGGTCGTAAACCAGTTGCAACCGCACCGCGGCGGTCTGTACGTGGACTGCACCGTTGGCGGCGGCGGGCACGCGCGGGAGATTTTGCACGTGTGCGGGCCGGACGGACAATTGATCGGCCTGGACTGGGACGAGGAAGCCATCGCGGCGAGTCGCGAACGGCTGGGTGAATTTGGGGCGCGCGTTCAGTTGGTGCGCGCAAACTATGTGGAGTTGGAGAGAGTGCTGATGAGTCTGGGAGTGACAGTGGTGGATGGGGTGCTGTTCGACCTCGGCGTGAGTTCTCGTCAATTCGACGAGCCGACGCGAGGCTTCAGTTTCCTGCGAGAAGGTCCGCTCGACATGCGCATGAGCCGCCCGTTTGGGGCAACCGCTCGGGACGTTCTTCGCACCGCCAGTCTGGAGGAAATGGCCAAAATCTTCCGTGTGTACGGCGAAGAGAAACGCTCCCGAGCGATTGCCCGTGAGATTGTCAACGAACGCGAGCGTGCGCCACTCGAGACCACCACGCAACTGGCCCGGTTGGTGGAGCGCGTGTTGGGGCCAAAGCACGGCGCTATTCATCCCGCCACGCGCGTCTTTCAAGCGCTGCGCATCGCGGTGAACGACGAACTCAGCAATCTCAAGCAAGGTTTGGCGGTGGCGACGCAATTTCTCAATTCGGGCGCCCGCCTCGCGGTCATCTCGTTCCATTCGCTCGAAGACCGCATCGTGAAACAGTTTTTTGTGGAGCAGAGCACCGGCTGCATTTGCCCGTCGGATATGCCGGCGTGCGCGTGCGGACGCCAGAAAGTGCTGCGGATCGTGACGAAGAAACCGGTCACAGCCGGCGAGCTGGAAGTACGTGTAAACCCACGGGCGCGAAGCGCGAAGCTGCGCGTGGCGGAGAAGATTTAGGAGGAGAGAGAATTGTAGTTGGGGGTGGGGAACCCCACGGGGGGTCGGGTCCAAGGAGGCCGACCCCCCGTATGGATTTACGTGATGAAGCGGAATCGCAAACGTGAACCGTTGAGGTTCGGAACCGTGACCCGGTCGCTGGTCGTGTGCATTTGTGTCGCGGGCAGCGGTCTGGGCTACGTCTGGCAAAAGAACGCGATCTATCGGTTGGGCGACGAGATGAAGAAGCGGGAGGCGGCACTGTCTTCGGCGCAGAAGCGCAACATGATGCTGGCGGCACAACTGGCGCACCTGGAGTCGCCTGCGGAACTGGAGGCGAAGTGCCAACAGTACAGCCTCAGCCTGGTGGCGCCGAAGGAGAGTCAGGTCGTACACCTATATGAGCCGGGTCAGGAGTGGGACCTGCAGATGGCGAATGCGCCGCTGCCGACACAGGCTCAGTCCCCGCCGCAGGCGCAATTGCGGGGTTCGCAACCGAGGACATTGGCAAAACGATGATCCTGGCACCGCAAAAAGGCAGGGCGTTGATCGTGGTCGGCGCATTAGCGTCAGTATTCACGGCACTCGGCTTCCGTCTCTTCGATTTGCACGTGCTGCAACACAAGGAACTCAGTGCGTTAGCGCAGGCAAACCGCGAACAGGTTGTCCACCGGCAAGGTCGCCGTGGCGCGATCCTGGATGCAAACGGCAACCTGCTTGCCAACAGTTTGTCCGTACGCATCGTCACCGCCGATGCGACGATCACGACGCCGCAAGCCTCGGACATTGCGCAGAAGCTCGCCCCCCTGCTGAATACGGACGTCGAATCGCTCACACAGAAGCTTAGCAGCCAATCGCACTACGTTCGCCTGAATCCGCGCGTGAAGCTCGATGAAGACACCGTGCAGAAGATTCGTGCCATGAAACTGAAGGGCGTTTTCTTCGAGGATCAGTTTGTCCGCTCCTACCCCAACGGTCCGCTGGCCAGTCACGTCGTCGGCTTCGTCAACTCCGAGCACAAAGGAGTGCAGGGCATCGAGGCGTCGATGGAGGAGTATCTGGCAGGCCAGGCGGGTTACGAGGTCATCGAGCGCGACCGGAAAGGCCGCGAGATTCGCGCGTTGCGCACCGAGGAACTCGGCCCGCGCGACGGTTTCAACGTCGTGCTCACGGTCGACCAGGTGGTCCAGCACATCGCCGAGCAGGAACTGGAGAAGGCGATGGCGGAATTCAGACCGCAGGCAGGCGTGATCATGGTTTCACGGCCGAAGACCGGCGAGATCCTCGCGATGAGTTCACGCCCGACGTTTGATCCGACGAATATGGACGCCGCCTCCGCTGACGCGCGCCGGAATCGCTGCATCAGCGACGTGGCCGAGCCGGGTTCGACGTTCAAGATCGTTGTCTGCTCGGGCGCGCTCAACGAAGGCATCGTTACCCTCAATGACCAATTTGACTGCGAGCACGGCGCGTTCATGTACGCGGGCCGCATCCTGCACGACGCGCATCCGTTCGGTGTCCTGACTGTTGAGGAAATCTTGTTCCATTCCAGCAACATCGGGGCGGCGAAAGTGGCGTTGCGCATGGGGCCGGCGCGGCTCTCCGACTATATTCGGCGGTACGGTTTTGGTCGCAAAACCGAGATCACGCTGCCGGGGGAAGTTTCGGGGATTGCGCACCCGCTGGCTCGTTGGAACAGTCTTTCCATCACCCGGATCCCGATGGGGCACGAAATCGCCGTCACGCCGCTGCAGATGTTGATGGCGCTCAATACCATCGCCAACCACGGCGTGCGAATGAAGCCGATGATCGTCAAGAGCGTCATGGATGAGAACGGCACGCCGTTCATCCAATGCCAGCCGCGGCAAGTCGGCGAGGTCATCTCCCCCCACGCCTGCATGTTAATGACGACGGCCTTGCGCAAAGTGGTGTCGCCGGAAGGTACGGCGCCGAAGGCGGCCGTGGAGGGCTTCGACGTCGCCGGCAAGACGGGTACGGCCCAAAAGGTTGAAAACGGCCAGTACGTGCGCAAGTACTACTCCTCATTCATCGGTTTTTTCCCAGCGTCGGATCCTGAGATTTCGATTTTGGTGTCATTAGACGATCCGGTGGGCGGCGCCTACTATGGCGGTTCAGTCGCCGGACCGGTTTTTCGAGCGGTGGCCGAAAAGGTTGCCGAGTACCTGGGTATGGAACCGCAAACCCCGCAGCCAGAGGTGGCGAAACTATCATGAACCTGGCCGAGATTGTCAAAACCGTGAAACCGTTGGCAGTGGTGGGCCCGTTGGATCAGGAGATCACTGGCATCACGTACGACTCACGTCGTGTCATGCCCGGCAATATGTTCGTCGCAATGCGTGGTGAGCGGACGGACGGGCATCACTTTGTGGAGGCCGCCATCGACCGCGGCGCCGCCGCAGTGGTGCTGGAGCGGGACGCCAGTTTCAACCCACGTGCCACGCGCATCAAAGTCACCGACGCGCGCCGTTCGATGGCGCAGGCATCGGCACATTTTTACAACCATCCGTCGCAGAGCCTGAAGGTCGTCGGCGTCACCGGCACCAACGGCAAGACCACGACGGCGTTTATGGTGCGCGCCATCATGGAAGCCGCGGGGATTCCCTGCGGACTGCTGGGCACGGTGCAGTACCAGATTGGCGAGCGGGTGATTCCGGCGTGCCGGACGACACCTGAGTCTGTTGAGATCCAACAGATGATGAGCCAGATGTTGCGCGCGGGTTGCGGCGCCGTATCGATGGAAGTCAGCTCGCATGCGCTCGACCAGTTGCGCGTGGAGGAAGTGGACTTCGATGTCGCGATCTTCACGAATCTCTCGCAGGACCATCTCGATTACCACGGGACGATGGAGGAGTACTTCGAGGCGAAGACAAGGTTGTTCAGCGCGTTGGGCACTGTCCGAAAGGTGGGCCGCGCGGTAGTGAATGCGGATAATGCCCACGGCCGCGAATTGATCAAGCGCCTGGGTGGGGACCACGCCGTACTCAGTTACGGCGTTTCAGGCGCGGCGGTCATTCGCGCCGACGACGTGCGCGTGTCGACGGAGGGAAGCTACTTCGTCGTGCATACGCCCCAGGGCAGTATCCCGATGTCACTTCCATTGATTGGTCGCTATAACGTGTCCAACGCGCTGGCAGCCATTGGCGCCAGTCAGGTACTCGGCATCGACCTGCGAACAGCGGAATCGGCGCTGGCGCAGTTCCGGGCCGTGCCGGGCCGGATCGAAATGGTGGATGTCCCGGAAAACTACAAAGTCTTCGTGGATTATGCCCACACGGCGGACGCGCTACGCAACGTGCTGGCCACGATTGCCGAACTCACGCGCGGGCGTCTGATCGTGGTCTTCGGTTGCGGCGGCGACCGCGACAAGGGCAAGCGCAAGCCGATGGGACAAACCGCGTGCGAACTGGCGGACTTTTCAATC
>JBGPVO010000089.1:0-6398 GCA_041491705.1 Verrucomicrobiia bacterium | reverse complement strand
CTCGCGCACGTGCCAGGCGTTGATGAATTGTTCGAAATTGACCGCCACGGGAAAACACAGGAGCGGTTTGCCGAAGTAGAGCGCCTCGCAAATCAGGTTGTGGCCGGCGTTGACGACGGCGTAGGCGCTGCCGGCGAGATCGTCGAGGATCGCCCGTTGGTCGAACGGTTTGAACATCACGTTACCTTCCACCGCCTTCTCGTTGCGATAACCGTAGACGACGACGGGGCGCTTAAGTTGGCGTGCGACATCGATGAGCGCGCTGAAGGTCGGCGTGGATTGGTACACGAAGACGTAGTCGCCCAGGGTCGATCGAATCTCGCGCACGGCAGGCCGCAGGACCGGCGGGAGAAGCTCATTCTGGCCATTCCGCTTGAGTTCGGGATGGAAGAAGGACGTGATCAGGTTGTGGCGCGTATAGTCAAAGAAGAAGAAATCTTCCACGCGCGCGAGCGACCAGGAAACCGCCTGTGACGCCGGGACTTTGTACCGACACACTTGCAACACGTGTGAGTGGTCGAGAGAAAACATCGGCAATCCTGCGCGGCGCGCGGCGTGAGGCAGGAAGAACTCGCGATCGCAGATGGCGACATCGGGCTGCCAGCGGTCGATGAGAGCGAGAATCTCCCGACGTACGCGCGGCAGTTCTGTCACGCAATGGGCGAGGTGTCCGCACGTGCCGAGCACCGAGGCGCGTTGCCGTTTGTACACGGTGTGCGCGACGGGCACTTCCAGGACGGGGTAGAGACCCCGCACCACTTCCGGGACGCGTCCGCCGCCGACAAAATGAAATTCGTGCCCGGACAATTGACCGGCGATCGCCAGGGCGCGCGAGACGTGCCCGAACGTGTTGCCCATCACTCCGTAAAGCACTCGTGCCATGAGTTTAGAGACACCTGAAAGCCGCTGCCACTTTTAGCATGACGCGCAGCGCGCCGTAGGCTATTCTCTGTCCGTTTGCGCGGGGAAGGCAAACATAATGGAGGGCGTGAGACAATCAGATTCATGCGTGTTCTAATCCTCACATCGAGCACGGGGGGCGGCCACAACATGCGCGCGCGCGCGTTCCAGGAATGGGCGCAGGCGGAACCGTCCCTGGATGTCTCGGCGCAACTTCATCGACCGCTCGAAAAATCGCATGAACTTTACGCCTTTGGCGTCTGGCTCTACAACTGGATCCAGCGCACCGCCCCGTTCCTGCACCATGGTTACTTCAATTTCCTCGAAGTCGTGCCGATAGTCCGCACGCGCAAACCGCTTGGCGCCGCCAGGTATCGCAGGGTTTTGGAGGAGCTGCAGCCCGACGTGCTCGTGAGCGTTCACGACTCGTTGAACCACAGTTTCTTCGAGTACGCGCGGGTGGTGCTTGGCGAAGATCGGGTGAAATGTGTCACCTACTGCGGTGAATTATCGGGCGGCTACGGCTTCAGCCGGCACTGGGTGAATCCGTCGGCGGATTTGTTCATCGGCGCGGTTCCCGAGACGTGTGAGGCGGCGGTGCGTTGGGGGATGCCGCGCGAACGAACGCGGGTGGGCGGGTTTCTATTGCGTCGGTCCTTCTATGACCAGCCGTTGGGTGACGCCGGGCGCGCGGCGTTCATCCGCGAGCAGTTGAGGCTCGATCCGGGTGAGTTCATTCTGCTGCTCAGCGCATCCAGCCGCGGCGCGCACAATCACGTGCGGTTTCTCGAAGCCCTGAAAGGGCATCGGATCGACGCGCAAGTGGTGTTGTTGTGCGGGAAGTCGGAAGTCACGGAACGCGAAGTCTCCGCGTGGGCCCGGGCCAATCCGCGCGCCCGCGTACGTCTGCTGCCGCACAACACGAACGTCGGCCAATTGATGCGCTCGGTCTCGGCGCTCGTCGCGCGTCCGGGCACGGGCACCACCAGCGAGGCCATCGCGAGCGGCTGCCCGCTGCTGCTCAATTGTCTTGGCGGGATCATGCCGCAGGAGCGGATCACGGTGAGGTTTTGCCGCGAGCACGGCGTGGCCCAACTCGTGCGCAGTCCGGAAGAGTTGGCGGGCATCGTCGCCCAGTGGCAAAAGCGGTCCGAGTTGCCTGCGTTCATTCATCGGGCGATGAAGATCGCCTGCCCGCCGTCACACCCCAGCGACATCGTGAGGATGATTGCGGGACTCGGTGTCAGAGCCGATAATATCGCCGCAGCACGTATTCCTGTAGTCGAAGCGGCAAGAGCCGCGCGGCCAGTGGCGCCAGCCATGCCTGGAAGAGGCCTCCCACAACCAGAACCGGTGGCGGGTCCGGCGCGCTGATCACGCGGAGCATGGCCCGGGCGACCCGGTCGGGCGGCGGTGCGGCGGCCATGTTGCGCAACTGGGTTCCCCAGACCGATTTCAGGCGACGCTCGTCTTCGGGATTTGCGCCCCCCTCGATCCGTTTCGTTCGATCGTGAAACGGCGTGCAGATGTCTCCGGGCCGAATCTCGACGACGCGAATCGGCGTGTTGAAAAGCTCGACGCGCAGTCCTTCCGTGAGCACGCTGAGCGCAGATTTCGCGGCGCTGTACGGGGCCATGAACGGGATCGGGAACTGCGCCGCCAGCGAGGTGACGTTGATGATCGTGCCGCGACCGCGCGCGCGCATTCCCGGCAGCGCCAGGCGAGTCAGTTCCAGCGGCGCGTCCACCAGCACCTGAAACTGCTCGCGCACCATCTCCGGTGGCATCGCTTCCAATGACCCGAACGCACCGTCGCCGGCGTTGTTGATCAACACATCGAACGCGCCCGCTTCCTGCAAGGCGGCGGCAAAACCCCGGCGAATCGAGTCGGGTCGCATCAAATCCATCGAGACGGCATGGAACTGTGGCAGTTTCGGCAGGCGCGCCGTATCGCGGGATGTTCCCCAGACTTCGAATCCGCGCGCGGTCAGTAGTGTGGCCGTTTCCAGTCCGATACCCGAACTGGCGCCGGTGAGGAACACGTTCCTGGAGACGCTAGCGGCCATTGTCCCAGCGGCGCAACACGAGGCAGACGTTGGTGCCTCCGAAGCCGCTCGAATTGTTGAGCGCGACGCGTGGCGCGTCGGGGATCGGCTTCGTGACGACGGGCACGATGGCGCACTGCGGATCGAGTTGCGTGATGTGCGCGGAAACGGGGGTGAACTGTTCCTGCAAGGCGAGCACGCAGAAGGCCGCTTCCATCGCTCCGGCCAGCGAAAGGCCGTGGCCGGTGAGGCTCTTGGTGCTGCTGACGTGTGGGGTGCGGCCGTTGCCGAACACGGCGCGGATCGCACGGCATTCGCTGACATCGCCCGCCGGCGTCGATGTCGCGTGGGCGTTGATGTAATCGACCTGTTCCTTCGGCAGGTTCGCGTCGCGCAACGCGTCTTCCATCGCGCGCCTCAAGCCGTCACCGTTGGGGTCGGGGGCGATCACGTTGTAGCCGTCGGACGCCTGACCCCAGCCCAGCACCTCTGCGCATATGGACGCGTCACGGCGTTGCGCGAGCTCCAGGTCTTCGAGCACCAGGACGGCCGCGCCGCCCGTGCCGACGAATCCGTCGCGCCTTACGTCGAACGCGCACGGCGTTTTCTCGGGGTCGGTCTGCAGGCTCAGCGCGCGGATGCCGGCGAAGGGAAGGATGTTGAACTTGTTGCAATCCTCCGCGCCAACAACGAAAACGATGTCCTGGCGGCCGAGTCGGATCAGGTCGCACGCGGCCCCGAGCGCGTGGGCCGAGGACGAGCAGGCGCTGGAGAAGCCGAGCGATCCGCCCTTGATTTTGAAACTGGTGACGAGATTGATGTAGAGCGAGCCGGGGATGCTGTTGATGATGCCCATGGGCTGGCAACGGGCGACGCCGCGCGTGAGCATCGTGTGCAGGTTGTCGTATGCGAGCCACATCGAGCCGCCCGAGGCGCACATGACGCCCGTGCGCGGGTTCGATACCTGGTCGGGCGTCAGCTTGGCCTCGGCGATCGCCTGCTGCATGGCGCCGTAGGCATACAGCGAGTTTGGCGCCATCGGTCGCAATTGCTCGCGCGTGAGTTGGTACTCGGAGGGAAACGTCCAGTCCTCGAAGTACGAGGTGGGAAACTGAAACCCTTTGACAGTGCCCGCCAGTTTCACGGGCGAGTCGGCGCCGGCAAATTCTGGAAACGGCTCGACGCCGGTGCGGCATTCCTGGAGGCTGCGCAAGACCTGGGGGCGGTTGTTGCCGATGCTGGTGATGAATCCCAGGCCCGTGACGGCGACGCGCTTCATGGACAAGTTGGGTGGATGCGGAATCAGGACGGAACGTTGGGCGTGGCGGCGGCCGCCAGAGCGGCCGGAGTTTCGACCGCGGACGCTTCCGATGGCGGCGCGCCCTCGGGCAGAAGTTGTTCACCGAATGCGAGCACGAGCCGCTCGACTTTTGCGACACGCTCGCCGTTCGACGTGACCGAGCCTTCAAAAATTGCCAGCGGCTCCCGCAACTTCACCAGTTTCTGCTCGAACTCCAATTTGTCGCCGGGCCGGGTCTTGCGATAGAAGTGCGCGCCATCGAGCGACGCGAAAAAAACATGGGTCGACTTGATTTCCTTCCCAAGCTGGGCCGGCGCTTTCTCCAAGACCCAGAGGCAGGCGGCCTGGCCCATGGCCTCGAAGACAATCGAGGCGGGAAAGATCGGCTCGTCCTTGAAATGGCCCTCCAGAAAAAACTCGGTGCCCTTGACGGTGTAACTGGCCCTCAGGGTATCCCCGTTCAGCGCCGCCTCGTCGAGGAACAGGAACGGCGGCTGTTGCGGCAGCACGAGCGCGATTTGTTCGCGTGAGTATCGCTTGGCGGGCGCTTCCGTCGTCGCGCCCGTGATCTTGGCGTGGAGGAATCTGTTGAGCTGGCCGAGCGTACGGATTTCGCGAAGTTCCTCGTTCTCGATACGCAGCTTGAGGACTTCCTCGATGGACAACACGATTTCCAGCAACGTCAACGAGTCAAGGCCGACGTCCTCGATGAGGCGCGTGTTTTCATCTGCGTCGGCCAGTTTCACGGGGGCTGTCGCGGGCTGGTAACGGTCGAGGATACCGAACACGATTGTTGGAATCGCATCGAGATCACCCGTCTCACGGAAACGGACGGCTGCGTCAATGGTTTCGGGACTGCATCGGCGCAGTCCTTCCTTCAGGTCGGTCAGGTCATTTTCGGTTAGCGTCACGCTCATAGAAAGATTATCAGTTTGCTCGCCGCGGGACTGATACCAGACCCCACCGCAAAGTGAAAGCGATTTTTTGATTTGGCAGGGGAGGGCGGGTCTGTTGAGATACCGGCGGTACACGCATGACACCGGCGACAGAAGCAAAATCAGGGATCGTGATCGTTACCCACGAGTTCTTCCCGTTCCGTGGCGGTGCGGCCACGTATAGTGAAGAACTGGCCGCCGCTTTTCACCGCGCGGGACGATCCGTCGAAGTGTGGGCGCCGGACTATGCCGGGCGGGGCGTGAATGATGGATTTGCGTTTCCCGTCGTGCGACTGCGCGCGGGCGGGAGCTTGCGGTTCGGACACATGGTCCAGTTTGCGCGACAATTGGCGGCGCGGCGGGCGCAACTGGAGCAGGGGACAGTGATTCTCACAAGCGTGGGCGCCCATCTGGCATTCATGATTCTGAGGACACTGGGGCGCGTGAGATGCCGGCGTGTGCTCTCGGTGCTTCATGGTTCCGAAGTATTGCGATTTCAGGGTAGTCCGCTTTGGAGATTCTGTGCCCGACGATTCTTCCCGCAGGTCGACCAAGTATTCACGGTGTCGGAGTTCTCGAAATCGCTGATCGAACAGAGTTTCGTGTCTTCTCTCCTGGCGCGCGAGATCGTCATCGCACCCTGCGCGTGTAGTACAGCCGCGATGCGGGCGTGTGCCACGGCGAGGACGGACGATGGGAAGCTTCGCATCCTCACGCTGGCCCGGGTTCACCCGCGTAAAGGGCAACTCGACACCGCGCAGGCGCTCGCGCTGTTGCCGCCCGAACTGCGGGCCGGGATTGTCTATCAGGTCGGTGGCAAGGGCGACGAGCGTTATTTGAGGAAGGTCGAGGCGGTGTGTCAAGACGCGGGCATTGCGTTTGAGCGCCTGGGCGAGGTCGGTCCGGACCCACTCGCCGCCACCTATCAACAGTGTGACATCTTCGCCATGACGAGCCGCTCCTTGCCGAAGAGCGTCGAGGGGTTCGGGATCGCGTTTCTCGAGGCCGGTTTTCACGGGAAACCTGTGGTCGGGTATCGCAGCGGTGGTGCTGGCGAAGCGGTCATGGACGGCGTGACCGGTTTGCTCGTTGACGAGGGGGAGATCGCCGCTATGGCGAATGCGCTTCAGCGGCTCGTGACCGATTCGGGGCTGCGGCAACGGCTGGGCGAGGGCGGACGCAAGCACGCCGCGCATTACAGTTGGGACACGACGGCACG
>JBGPVO010000088.1:0-6445 GCA_041491705.1 Verrucomicrobiia bacterium | reverse complement strand
CGCAGGGTCTGGACCTCGTTCCGCGTGCGCTCCATATCAGTTGCGGGCACGTTTTGCATCTCCGCCAGTTTTTCCATCCGCGTCAACAGCGCTGCCTGCGTATTCAATTGCGGTTGGCTGGGCGGACCCATCCGCAGTCTCTCCTCGGCGGCTTTCAGGTCGGTCTCGGCCTTGGCGATTTCGCGGTCGAGGTCTTCGTTGACGATGGTCCCCAGCAGATCGCCCTGCTTGACCTCAAGACCGACCACGGCGTCCGCCGCGACCCGATCCGAAAAATGAATCGTGCCGCTGCTGCGCGCCCGGGTATTGACGGTCATCGACGCCACGACCTTCACCGTGCCATACACCGCCGAGATCGCCGTGCCGCGCTGGGCCACGTACACCTCCGCAACGGGCCGCGTCGCCCACATGCCGTAGAGAATTGCCGCCGTCGCCGAGATGATGAGCGCGGTCAGGATGACAGTCTTTTTCATTGTGAAACCGACGGACGCGATACTAGTCGTGGCCGTGCGACAAGACAAGCGCGGTCATGGGACACTCTCTGTGTGATACTCCAGATAGCGGCCCGTGGCGCGGTCCAGCTCAGCGCGCGCGATTTCGTGGGAGTACGTGGCATCCACGAGCCCGGCGCGTACGGAGAGCAGATTGCCCTGCGCTTTCAGGAAATCGAATTGCGTGGCCTGGCCCAGCGCGACCCGGGCTTCGATCAACCTCAAATTCTCTTCGGCTTCCGCGGCGGCCTTGAGGAGCGCGTCGCGGCGTCCATCGGCGTTCTGCAGCGCGCCTTCGATGACGGCCAACTCGCGCGGGACGCTTTGCTGCAACTGGTTCAGGGCGACCTCGTACCCCTGCCGCGTGGCTTCGAGCCGGCGACTCGCGCCGGTGATCTGTCCATTGTCAATCACCCGCCAACTCACCGCGACGCCGGCGCGCCACTCCGTTGTGCGCGTGTCCTGTCCCGCCACAATATGGGTCTGCCGGCTCAGCAGGTAATTGTTCGGAATGAACAATCCCGAGGCCGTGAGGGACACGAGCGGGAAATAACCGGCGCGCACCGCCTGCCGGTCCGCCGCCGCCGCGTCCACGAGCGCCGCCAGTAACTTCACGTCGGCCCGGTGCTGCAACGCGTAAGCGGATGCTTGCGGCAGGTCCACCGTCACCGGTTCGTAGCGCAGCTCGCCGACCGTTTTCGGCAGCCGCAAACTGTGCGCGTCTTTGGCGCCCTCGCATGGGTCGCGTCCGCACAACTCGGTAATTCTGGTCACGGTCGCAAAATATTCACCGCGCAGGTTCGAGAGTCCGAGCGCCAGGTTCAGTTCCTGGATCGTCGCCGACTTCACCGCCGCTTCGTTGCCGGTGCCGACATCGAACCGCTGTTGCTCGCTGACCACATTGGTCTGCAGCCGCTCGTCAATCTCCTCGTACAACGCAATGAGGTCGCGGAAATACAACGCCCGCAAAAACGTCACGCGTGCCTCGTGCAGTTGATCGGTCACGTCGCGGTTGAGGCTCTGTTGCGCGAGAATGACCTCCAGTTGGCCGCGACGGAGTGTTGGCGGAACCCCGACGTCGATCAACGGCTGCGAAAACTGCGCCGTGAGGATGCCGAACGGGCCGGACGGAGAGTATAACGGGCCTTCCCGCAGGCCCCCGCTCACCTGGCCGGCCAGTTCCGGCAGCGCCCGCGAGCGGTACACGAGCTTCGTGCCGGCCGCGCGCTCGACGTCCGCCCGCGATCGCTGGATTTCGGGGTTCCGGCGGAACGTCCACGCGAGGCAATCCTCCAGCGTCAGGTCGTACACGTGCGCTTGGCTCTCGATTTGCGCGGCGGCTGTTTGTCTCACGCTGAGCGCGAGTAACACAATGAAGATGGTGTTACGCCAACGGTTCATTTGACGCCCTGTCCCGGCGGGCGAGTTTCGATAATTTGGAATTGGCTGCCCATGGCGCGTTGCAACCGCGCCAGCGCAGCGTTGTGCTCAAAGCGAGCCGACAATTCCGCCGTCTGCGCGCGCGTCAGGTCGAGCTGGCTCTGCAGGAGTTCGAGCTGGCTCGTCAACCCGAGTCCGAAATTTGCCGTGGCCAGGTTCAGCGACTCGGTGGCGAGTTGCACGTTGGCGGTCTGCGTCCGGATGTTTTCCTCCGCCCGTTGCAGGTCGCGATACGCGCGCAGCACCTCGGCCTCGATGCGGCGATGGACCGCATCATAAGAAATCTCGGCGGCATCGATGCGCGCCCGCGTGGCGTTCATACGTCCCCTCGTCGCGAAGCCGTCGAACAAATGCCAGTTCACCTGCACGCCGGCGACGTAGCCCTCGTAGTGGTCGGCCGGCAGCGTCCGGTCCGGCTCGCTGACCACGTCGTAGCCGGTAAACAGGTCCACGCGCGGCAGCGTTTCGCTGCGGTCAACGACCAGTTGTCTCTTCTGGACTTTGAGATCGTTTTCCCGAACCGTGAGTTCGGGACGTTGGGTGAGCGCGCGCGAAAGACAGTCGTTCAAATCGAGCGTGGTCTTCTCGTACGCCAGTGTGCCGTCGATCTCGAAGGGGACCTGGTTCTGGTCGATCGAGTAGGGGATCGACAATAGTTCGCTGAGCCGCACATACGAATTGCGCTGGCGATTGCGCGAATCGATCAACGCGGATTGCTCCAGCGCAAGGTTGACCTCGGCGCGGAGAACGTTGAGCTTCTGGCCGGTGCCCACTTCCAGCCGCGCGCGCTCGTTCCTGGCCTGTTCGGTGAGAAAGTTCACCGCTTGTTCGTGGACGGCGACGTCGGATTGGTTACGCAGGATTTCGTAAAAGGCGATCCGCACGTCCATGATGACCCGGTCGATGGTGGCCTCGTAATCGAGCGTGCGCGATTGTTTCTCCAGCCACGCGATGTCCATGCGCGCGCGCACCGCGCCGCCCGCGTACACGGTTTCGGTGAGGCGGATCGTGCCGTTCCAGATGATCGCGCGATTGCTGACCGCGCCACCCAACGTGGCGTAATCGGTCTGCAGCTTCTCGTACGTCGCGGAGCTGGTGACATTGGGCAGGAACCCCGCGCGCGCTTCGACAATGGCCCCCGCCGCGGCTTCGAGGCGCTTCTTCGCCACGAGCACGTCGGCATTCTGTTCCAGCGCGCGATCGATGCACTGCTGGAGCGTGTAGCGCGGCAGCGGGGCGGAAGGCGCATTGGAGGCGATGTCGTTCTCCGCGCGCGCACCGCGCGCGAACCCGAGCGCCATCAGCAGACACAGAATTGTTCTCCTCCACAACAAAGTGGCTGAAGTTTTAAGGACAAACCACTCCTTTGCCAACGACATTCGCAGCGCCGCCGCTGGCTTGACTGGGCGGCAGCGTTCCACTAGCCTCACGCGGACTTGAAGGAGTGGAGCGAGTTGTGTTTTCCCGCAAATCCAAACCCATCATCGAGCGGTGCGAGTCTGACACGAATACACGGCTGCGGCTGAAGTATGCGCCGTATTACCGCGTGGCTGATTCCGCCGCCGGCGTCAACATCGTCGTCGAAGGCCGACCGATGGTGATGATGTCCACCAACGAATACCTCGGGCTGGCGCGTCATCCGAAGGTTCTCGCGGCGGGAAAAAAGGCATTCGACGACTGGGGCGCCAGCGCGTGCGGCTCACGCCTGGCCAACGGCAGCCGCGCGTATCATGTCGAACTGGAGGAAACGTTCGCGGCGTTCCTCGGCAAGGAGGCGTGCCATGTCACGTCCGCCGGTTATCTGGCATGCGTATGCAGTTTGAGTTCGCTGGTCCAACGTGGCGACGTGCTGCTGGTCGATCCGAGCATTCACTCGTCGCTGTGGGATGGCGCGTTGCTCAGTGGCGCGAAAATCGAGCGGTTCGCGCACGAAGACATGGATTCACTGGCGAAGACGTTGGAACAGCTCGACCCGAAGCAGGCGAAGGCGATTGCGGTGGACGGCGTGTACTCGATGGAAGGACATATCGCGTCGCTGCCGCGGTTGTGCGAGTTGGCCGAGCAACACCGCGCCGCGGTGGTCGTGGACGACGCGCACGGGTTGGGGATTCTTGGCCGTGACGGACGCGGCGTGTGTGATCATCTCGGCGTGACGGACCGCGTCGACCTGATCGCGGGCAGTTTCTCGAAATCGCTGGCGAGCACGGGCGGATTCGTGGCGGGAAGCAAGGCACTCATCGAATATCTGCGTAGTAGTTCGCGACAGATCATTTTCAGCGCGGCAATCAGTCCGCCGGCGGCGGCGAGCGCGCGCGCCGCGCTGCAGGTGATTCAGGAGGAGCCGCAGCACCGGGAACGGCTCTGGGCCAACTATCACCATTTGCGCGGCATCATGGAGAATCTCGGGTTGGACTACTGGCAAAGCCCGACGCCCGCGTTGCCGATTGTCGTGGGTGACAGGGAGAAGTGCTATTGGATGTGGAAAACGCTGTGGGACGAGGGCTTCTTTACCGTGATGTCGATTGCGCCCGGCGTGCCACCCGGCAAAGACCTGATCCGCGCGGCAGTCACCTCACTGCACACGAGGGAACAACTCGATCGCTTCGGTGATGCGCTGAAACTTGCGATCAAGAAAGCCGGACTCAGGCCAAAGACCGCGTAGGTGGATGGGTCGGATGCGCCTGACAGGGCACATCTAGCTTCTCATTTGGTTGCCGGCAGTGCGGGTTACGCACTGCCGGCTACCGGCTCGCCGTTCATCTGCGACCACTCGAAATCGATGCGAGACGGGCGCTTGATTTGCCCGGCCGTGAGAGTCTGGGAAATGGGAGCAGGGGCAACGGTTGTGGGGTGAACTTCTCCGTTGCCCCCGATACCGGATAATCGTACGCCCATCGACTGGCTTGTCGGCTGGTCTGCTGTCCGCACCCACGGCGCGGTGTACCGCCCGTCGCGGGCCGATCTGTTCTACCGAACCGGGATTTGGAAGAAATGGAAGAGACCGACACCCGGCGCCGCGTGGAATTTCGCCACGCGTTGCTGACCGTACAACCAGTAAAACCCCAATCTCGTTTCATCGGCGTCATGTCTCTCGCTACGCCGATTACTTAAGCACGTTGGGGGTCCGGCGGGCTACGCCGGGTTTGACAATTGCTTCGCTCGGATTGACCTGGCCTGCCGCGCCCGAAATTCCGACGGCGAGCAACCGACGTGGCGGCGGAACGCGCGATTGAAATACGGAATGGAATCGAACCCGGACTCGTAGGCCGCTTCACTCACGCGCCGGGTCGGGTCCAGCAGCAGTCGTTTCGCGGCTTCGACGCGCACCTGCGTGCGATACTCGGTGAACGTCAATCCCGTCTGCTTCCGAAACAGCTTGCAGAAATAACACGGACTGATATGCAGCCGCACGGCCAGCTCGCGCACGGTCAACGCCCGGTCAGAGGGCTCGGCCAACTGCGCCTCGATCTTCTGCAATAGTGGCGATTGCTGCCCGGCCTCATGCAGCAACAGTCGTTGACCGCACTCCGACAGATATTGCGCGAACATCTCCAGCAGCGTCTCGACCGCCTGCAGTTTCTTGCGTGTAACCATGGGGCTGCTGTCCCAACTCACCCTCGCGATATCCACTCGCGGTCTGAGTCCGCTCGCTTTCAACTGACCCATCAGCCGACGGTGTCGCGACCCTTTCAGTGGACCCACGCGGAACGGACCCGCCAACAAACTCCCCACATGCCGTCCACCAATCATCACCGGCATCAGCACCTTGGTCAACCCGGTCGGACAGTGGAATTGGGTCGAGTGGCCCGTGTGGGAAGCGTTGTGTTCCGCCGCCAGCAGCGTGCCCTGACACAAGTGGTTGCAGCGGGCGCCCAGACAGCTGTCCACGCGGAACGCGGAGGGTACCGGCGTGTTGGCCCCTTCGCTCGCGGGCAACAATGTCAGCGGCAGCCCGGTCGCGCAACCAAACGCGACCTGCTGCCGGCGCACCGCGTCCGACTCAGCGAGTTGCTGCCAGATGTCCATTCAGCCCTATGTCTCGGTTCTGCTTGCCGCGACGCCCTGTCCGCACGGCGACAACTGCCCCCAGATTGAGCAGTGGCGGTGCCACGTCTCATGCAACAGGCGCAACTCGTTGCGCCACAATGTAAAGCCGAACAGGGCGGGTCGGATTTTGAGAACCTCTCGCCTGACGTTTTGACCTAACAGCCAGCTCCCGCTCGACAAGTTGTCGGCGCTGGCTATCGTCGGCAAACCTCGCGGAAGGCGCGGGCGAGGACACGGGCGTTTCGGGAGATCAGGAAATTCTCTTCGACCCAGCGACGACCATTCTCGCCGAGACGCTGACGCAGCGCCGGGTCTTCGGCGAGACGTTTCACTGCACCGGCCAATTCCGAAACGTTGGATACATCCACAATCAGGCCGCTCGTGTCGTGCGCGACGGCTTCCATCGGTCCCGGAGTGCGGCTGGAGACTACGGGCAGTCCGTGCGCGAACGCTTCGGGAATTACATT
>JBGPVO010000087.1:0-6480 GCA_041491705.1 Verrucomicrobiia bacterium | reverse complement strand
CGGCAATTTCGTGGAGACAACTCCCCTGCTCTGGCGCGACGGCTCGCCGTTCCAAGGTTTCATGCAGTTCGCCGATTGGCTTTACGCGCAGACACGGCAGACGCACAGCATCGCGCTCGCTCGATTGCGCGACTTGGTGACGCAATATCTCATTGAAGAAACCGGGCAAGTCGGCGAGGAAGTTCGCGCCGCCATTCAGCGCGACACAGAGTGCACACGCGGCACGTCAGCTCCCCACACGCCACCCAGACAAGCCCGTCACCTCGCGAAATCGCAATAACTGTTGGTAGGGTGCGGCAGGAATTGCAGGGGCGCACCCCCGCCTGCGTGGCCGAAGCCACTTCGGCGCGGCGAAGGCCCGCGTGCGCCCTTTTCTGTTCCATTGGGCAGACGTGATCGCTTGATCACGGATGATTTTTGCGCAGGCTGAAAAATCGATAGGCGGGCTTGGTGTCTGCTTTCCAGAACAAACGGACGAGATGAAATTGACCGGCGCGCTCGGCAAGCATCAACGCGGTTTGACCGTCAGGGCCTTTGGCTTCGAGGTTTGCACCGTGGTCGATCAATGCCTTGACGAAATCCCCACGGCCATGCTGCACGGCGAGCATCAGGGCGGTCATTCCGTCGGAAGCGGCTGCATTGACGTTCCCACCCTGGGCAAGCGCCTCGTTCAGCAATCTCCCGTCGCCTTGTTGCACCGCAAGCAGCAGGGAGGCGCTGGCTGTTTCTCGTTGCCTCGCTTCGGAGGGAGGCGCTGGTCTGGACGGAACAATCACGTGCGCCGGACACTGCGGACAGTCCACCATCATCCCCACGGCGGATTCGTCAATTACCATGCTCTTGCCGCAATCGGGGCATTCAAACAGGATGTCACTGGGTGTGATGGCGATTTCTGGTATGGTCTGGTCGATGTGAAGCGTATCCATAACGTCCCCCTGCGACACTACAGTTCAAGACATACCAACTTCGGTCTATGGCTTGCAAGCCCTATTTTGCATGGGCTACAGGACTTAAGCGGCGCGAAGCACAACCCCGTCCCAAGCCGGCGGGATCTCACTCTTGCGGTTGAACTCGGGAGTTAACACTTCTCAAAATGCCAGTCGCGCGCGGTAAAGCCGAAAGCCGCACTAGCGGCTAAGACGCCGCGATGTCTTGTTCGCGGCAACCGCGCAGCACATCCAGACGGGTCTATGGTACCAGCCTGACCCTGTAATATCTCGCCGGCGTATTCGTGGCGGCGCCGATGTCGAAGTAGTTGGTCACGGTGCCGACTGTATTCGTAACGATGAAAATGTCAGTGAACCCGTTCGTGCCGTAACCGCCGCTGCTGGCGGCCTGCAGCGCGTTGGTTTTGCCGCTTCCCATGTTCCATGTAATGAACAGGTCGTTGCCCTGTGGTGCCACCGACGTAATGCGGAACAACGACGCGCTGTTCGTCGGGTCGGTGCCGGCAAGAAATTCCGCCAAGTTGCTCTGCCCATCGCCGTCACGATCAGTACTGTCAGCCGCTTCGGCGCAGTCCGTGCAGCCGAAGTACTTCATCTGCCAAGCCTGGTAAGGTGTCGGAAGCGCCAGTGAAAAGACGACGCCCATGTTCTTGCCGCCGCCGTGTTCGGTCATGCCATACAGGGTCGAGCCGTCCGATACCACCGAATCCTGCGGATACGCCCCGTTCGACCCGTTGAAGCTGGACAGCACCTGAAACCCGGTACTGTCGGTGTTGATCTGAAACACTGTGCCCATGTTGTTGCTGCCGCCGTAGGCAGTCATACCGTAAAGAGTCGAACCGGACAGCGTCAGTGAACCGTTGGGGGACTCCGAATTGTTGAAATTGTGGAGCACTTGGAACCCGGTACCGTCGGTGTTGATCTGAAACACTGTGCCCATGTTGTTGCTCCCGCCGATGGAGGTCATGCCGTAAAGAGTCGAACCGGACAGCGTCAGCGAGCCGTAAGGCACCCCTCCGTTGTCCTTCACCCGGCTGTCGAAGCTGTGCAGCAATTGATAACCGGTGCCATCCGTGTCGATTTTGAATACCGTTCCGTCGCGGGTATTGCCGCCGTAAGCTGTCAGGCCGTAGAGGGTCGACCCGGACAAGATCAGCGTGCCAAACGGATACGCTCCATCCGTGGGGTACGCGACAAAATGGTGCATTACCTGATACCCGCTGCCGTCGATGTTCATCCGGTAGACGACGCCGTAGCCGTTGCTCCCGCCACCGGTGGCCATGCCGTAAAAGGTCGAACCGGACAGCATCAGCGACCCCTCGGGATACGCGCCATCTGCGCCGGTGAAGGTGTGCAGCACTTGGTATCCACTGCCATCGGTGTTGATCTGGAACACGGCGCCCAAGCCGTTGGTCCCTTCGCCTTCCACCATTCCGTACAGGACCGAGCCGCACAACGTCAGCGAAGCCCAAGCGGTTCCAGTGTCGAAGTTGTGCAGCACCTGATGAGCACTGCCGTCGGTGTTCATCACGAACACAACCCCGTTGCTCTTGTCGCCGCCGCCCTGGGTCATGCCAAAGACGTTCGAGCCGGAGACCGTCAAGTTTCCGGAGGGCCAGCCTCCGTCCGGGCCGTCAAACGCGTGGAGCACGGCAACCTGCGCTCGCGCTGGTGACACAGATACAAGAGAGCCAAGCGCGACCCAGACGAGAAACCCCGTCATCAGACAACCGCGTCGCATTCGCCGACCAGCTTACCTTTCAGCCACCGGTGGCCGCAAATCACTTCGGGGTGAAACCTAACCTCGCGCTCATACTAGCTATTCAGGCGTGTCAAAGCAAGGTAAATAGGGACTTACGCGGTGGCTGGGACAGAAGTACCTCCCACCTGACTCTGGCTCGGCGGGAGCTCTGACAGGAGTCCCGAGTCCTACTCGGCGACGTTTGATATGAAGCTTGCGGGAGGGCTAGCCCCGCGGTCGCTTGCCCACGTTGCTGGCGTATGCGGCTTGTTCGACCGCGCGGGAGACGCGGCGCACGACCTGCTTGTTGAACACGCTGGGGATGATGTATTCCTCGCTGAGTTCGTCGGTGGTGATGCAACCCGCGATGGCTTTGGCGGCGGCGAGTTTCATCGGGTCGGTAATCGCGGTGGCGCGGGCGTCGAGCGCGCCGCGGAAGATGCCGGGGAACGCGAGGACGTTGTTGATCTGGTTGGCGTAATCGCTGCGGCCCGTGGCGATGATGCGCGCATACGGTTCGGCTTCCTCGGGCATGATCTCGGGCGTCGGGTTGGCCAGCGCGAAGATAATGGGACCCTTCGCCATCTTCTTGAGCGCCTTGACTGTGAACACGCCGGGACCGCTGACGCCGATAAACATGTGCGCGCCGCGCGCGGCCTCTTCGATGGAGCCGCTGATGTTGCGCGCGTTGGTGTGCTCGGCCAGCCACGTCTTGCTGAAGTCCAGATCGGGCAGGCGGTCGCGGCAGATGATGCCCTTGCGGTCGCAGCAAATGATGTGACGACCGCCGGCGGCCTGCAGCATCTTGGTGACAGCCACGCCCGCCGCGCCGGCGCCGACGATGAGGATCTTGATCTCGCTCATCTTCTTCTTGATGAGCTTGAGGGCGTTGAGCGCAGCGGCCAGAACGACGACGGCGGTGCCGTGCTGGTCGTCGTGGAACACGGGAATGTCGAGTTCCTCCTTGAGGCGGTCCTCGATCTCGAAGCACCGTGGCGCGCTGATGTCTTCGAGGTTGATGCCGCCAAAGCCGGTGGAAATCCATTTCACGGCGTCGATGATTTCTTCCGTGTCCTGTGTGCGGAGGCAGATCGGATAGGCGTCGATGTCGCCGAATTCCTTGAAGAGCATCGCCTTGCCCTCCATGACGGGCATGGCGGCTTCGGGACCGATGTTGCCCAGGCCAAGCACCGCCGAGCCGTCACTGACGACGGCGACGGAATTGTGCTTGATGGTGAGCGTGTCGGCCTTGCGCTTATCTTCGGCGATGGCGAGGCACACCCGCGCGACGCCGGGCGTGTAGGCCATCGACAGCGCATCGCGGGTGGTGAGCGGGATCTTGTTTTGGATGCGGATCTTGCCGCCCAGATGCATCAGGAACACCCGGTCGGAAACGTTGATCACCGTAATGCCTTTGATGCGTTTGACGGCTTCGATAATAGCGTGGGCATGTTCGTCATCGCGGGCACTGACCGTGAGATCGCGCACCTTGAATTGGCGTTCGGCGCGCACCACGTCCACTGCGCCGGGATCGCCCTGCTGTTGCGCGATCACCTGCAGCAGCCTTGCGAACATCCCGGTGGTATTGATGATGCGCAGGCGCATCGTGAAACTGTAGCTGACACTGGTCGCAATTTGGGCCATGGGTACCGACCTTTCTCCGCAACCTACTTTTGCTTTCGATGTCGAAAATGCTGCCAGCCGAGCCAGCCCATCGCCACGAATGGTAGCACCAACGCCAAAACTACAAAGAATAATCCGGCCGCGCCTTCCCCGACGCGGCGCTCGATGATGATGAAACCGACGACCAACGGCACCACGCCGTAAACCATGTAGCGGAGCAACAAGCCCCAGTGGAACAATTTCATCGACAGGGAATATAAAGGATGCAACGCAACGGTTGCAGTACAAATGAGCGCAAACTGAGAGCTGTGCCCGTAGAACCTACGGAAGCCGCAGGATGATCTCGCGTCCGGCTAGGTCGAGTTTCACGCGACGGTTTTCAATCGTGACGACGCGCGCGCCCTCGATATCTTCGCCCTCGTGAACGGTCACGCCGTTGATCATGGCTTCGCTGCCATCCCTGGCGTAGGTGATTCCCTGGAGAACAAGCTTCGGCGGTTCGGGAGTTGCGGGCGGCGCGGCAACAGGCTGCTCGGCTTTGATTCGTTCTACCACCTTGGCAACGAGTTGGTCTTCGGAAGCCTTTGGATCGGACGGTGGTGGTGTCGTCGGGACCGTAGGTGCTTCGGGCGCTGGCGCGGATGCGGACGAAGAAGCAACTTCCGCCGTTCGCGGCATTTCCGGCATCGGCGCGGGATGCGTTGTGACGTGAGCGGATCGTTTTGTTTCTGTGATCGCCCTGTCTGTGCTCGGAGCGAAACCGTCCTCCACTCTGTGAACACGCGAGGCCAGCCACGGGGCGAGCGCTACGGCGCCCGCGATCGCCAACACACCAATCACACCTGTGACCACCAGTGCGGTCCTCAATCGGGCCGGTGGGACGCCGGTTTGTACCGGGTAGTCGGGCGCGGCGGGAGGCGGCGTGTGGACAGGTTGATAGGCCGAATCCCGCGTGCGCTTCAGCGCCTCATTGATCAAGCTCATGCCGGCACGCCCTCCAACTCCTCGATGGCGAGGTGCACTTCTTCCTTGGTCAGCAAGTCCACCTGCGCGACGAATCCGGCCAACAGCGTCTTGTCGCACGCGGCGTTGATGAGGCGCGGGATACCCTGGGAGTACTTGTGGATCATCCGGATCGCGCCGTCGTCGAAGCGCGGTCGGCCGTTGGCGCCGGCGAGCGCGAGTCGGTGGTTGATGTAGCTGGCGGTTTCGTCCAGATCGAGTGGACGGAGATGATAGCGGACGGTGATGCGCTGGCGCAGTTGGCGCAATTCCGGCTGCAGCAGTTTCTCGCGGAGCTCGGGCTGACCCATCAACACGATTTGCATCAGCTTCTGGCGATCGGTTTCGAGGTTGGAGAGCAGGCGGACCTGCTCGAGCAGTTCGTCGCTCAGGTCTTGTGCTTCATCGATGACCAGCACCACATCGTTGCCCTGATTGACTTCCCGGAGCACGAAATCGTTGATTGCCTGCAGATAGGCTACCCGGTCAATCCCGCGCGGCTTGAGGCCGAATTCCAGCGCGATGGTCTTGATGAGTTGGTGACCGCTCAGGCAGGGATTCAGAATCAACGCCGTCTTGTATTTCGGGCCGAGTTCTTCGAGAAGTTTGCGGCAAATCGTCGTCTTGCCCGCGCCGACTTCGCCCGTCAATTCGATGAACCCTTTGCGTTCGCGGATGCCGAACAGGAGATGGTTGAACGCCTCCTGATGCTTCGCGCTGAAGAATAGAAAGCGCGGATCGGGCGTGATATTAAACGGCGCTTCCCGCAGGTTGTAGTGCTGCAAATACAATCAGCTTGTCCTCCATCTGCACGGCTCAACTCACTGAAATAAGCACGTCCTGTGCCGTGAAAACCTGCCTAACGTCTTGCGGCTTCGATTCTTTTGTGCCGCGGCAATGGCGCGGGCTGCAGGCTAAGTTCCAAGCGCCCGCAAGTTGAAGTGCGACCACTGCAAACTGGTGTCGGTGGTTGCTGGCATGAGGAATGCGCAGCATTTCCGTAAAGGCCCATCTCTCAGACTCGAAGAGAGGTGGTTGCCTTAACACCGAGACAACATGTTGTTGCGCATCAAAAGGTTTGTTGGCCCAATCGCGGCGCTGTTCAGCGCCGTGGCTGTCTGTGCCGGTGCCGACGCGTTGCTGTTGAGTAACGGACAGAGGATTGCG
>JBGPVO010000086.1:0-6515 GCA_041491705.1 Verrucomicrobiia bacterium | reverse complement strand
GTTCGGCAAAATGACGTGTGAGTTTTCGCAGCGCGTCTGGCGAGAACATGGCATTGGCGTCGCTGAACACGAGCAACTCCCCGCGCGCCTGTGGCACAAGCCGATTCAGCACGCCGGGCTTGCCTCCGCGCTGCTCGAACGCGTGCAGTGTCACGCGCGCGTCAGGTAGTTTCTTCACCAGTTCGTTGGTGCGGTCAGTCGAGCCGTCCGAGCCGATCAAGATCTCCAGCTTGTCGTGGGGATAATCCAGTGCCAGCAGGTTCTCAATCCGTTGCGCAATATGCTTCTCTTCGTTGTACACGCTGATGAGTACGGAAACGGACGGCCATGTGGAGGGTTCGCGAAGTGGTTCGCGCCGTCGCGCGGGCGCCAACGCGAGCAGCAGGGGATAGATCGCGTACGAATACACGATCGCGCCTGCCGAGACGCAGAACACAACCAGAGCAGTGGTGCAACTCATGCCGTCAACAACTTGCGCAGCGTCTCGCGAGTGTGAACGCGCGGTTGCCAGCCGAGATGGTCACGGGCTTTCGCGCAATCGAACACCAGCGGCGCAACGGCGGAAGACAGTCGGTACGGCGAGATGGGCGCGGGACGCTCCAACATCCGGGCGACCCAGTCGACACCGCGAGCGAGGAAGCACGCCAGCTTTAGGGGAACCCGTGTCACACGCAGTTGCGGCTCACGCGCGGCGGTGTACAAGCGTACGAGTTCCTCCCGGCTCATCAACTCGTCGTCCACCAACTGGAAGACCTCTCCGTGTCGGAAATCGCTTTGGGTGGCAAGCACAATCGCTTCGACGACATCATCCACATGCACGAGCGGCAGCAAATTGGAGTCGTCGCCAATTACCACGAGCTGGCTTCCGATGCGAACGCCTACTGCCGCTGTAATGAGGGGGCTCCGCTCGCTCCAGATTTGACCAGGACGCAGAATCACAACCGGCAAGCCGCGTTCCTGTGCCGCGGCGCGCACGAGGCGCTCCGCTTCGAGCTTGGCCTGCGTGTAGTAGCCACGCTGCTGGGGGGCGGGTTCGAGCGTTGCGGATTCGGTAACGGGTTGGTTTGCGGGATGCCCCGCCCAGTCGATCACCGACAACGAACTGACGTGTATCATTTTTGGTACGTCGTGTTTCAGGCACGCCTCGACGACGTTGCGCGTGCCGGTGACGGTGGCGGCTTCATGCGCCGCCCAACTGCCGCCCATGGCTGCGCCGAGATGAAAGACCGCCGTCGCGCCGGCGATGGCGCGGTCAACGGCCTCGGGATCGCCCAGGTCACCAAGCACAACTTCGACTTGCGGATGATCCAGGATTTCGGGCGGAGGCAACCGCCGCACGAAGAGTCGAACGTACTCGTCCTCCTGGATAAGGCGATTCACGAACGCGGTGCCCAGCATTCCGTTGGCCCCGGTGACGACGACGGCGGGGCGATTGCCGGGCTGGTACTGGCTGTAGAATTTGACTTTGGCGTGGTCTGCATCACGCGCGACTTGCTCCGTCCAATGAACCACTTCACGGGCCTGGTCGAGACTGGCCGGCATCACATTGCCGGTGCCAAGTGACTCGTAAAATGCGCGGACGAAGTTGTGAAGACCTTGGTACGGCTGAACCTGGCCGATGGCGAATCGTGCCACGTTCCAGGACAACTGGACCGCTGATGAGACGGATTCCGCCAACGCATTGATGACGCGCTCGGCAGCCTTCGGCAACGGCGTATGGCGTCGGCGCGTGAGATACATCGCAAACAGGTCGGCGCGCAGCGTGCCGCGTGTGCCCTGGACGATGAATTGATGCTGGAGCGGCTTGACGTTCCACGAAAACTGGATGTTGCCGGTACCCTTGGCGCAATGCACCAGGGCCCGCCATTCATCGAAGTGGATATTTGAATCACGGCCCGTCACGGTCGACGTGCGAAAGTCGGCATCGATGTTTTCGATGCCGCCCAGAAACTCCCGCAGCAAATACAACGCGTGGACACCGAGGTCCCGGAACGGATAGCCCCCCTCGCGATAGTGCGGCGGCAAAGGACCGCCGCGGTACGGCGGGTAATTCGAACTGCGCAGGTAATCGACCGTGAGCACGTCGCCGATGGCGCCGGCGTTCACGAGCGCGAGCGCGTGCTTCACGAAGGGATCGCCCAGTAACGAGTGGTTCACACAGACGCGCAAGCCGCGGGCTTGACTCTCGGCGATCAGTCGATCGCAGTCCTCGACGCTGGTGGCGAGCGGTTTCTCGACGAGCACATGGCAGCCGAGGGACAGCGCTTCGAGTGCGACATCGACGTGACTGCTCGGCGGGGTGAGCACGTGGACGACATCGAGTCCTTCGGTGGCCATTACCTTCAGGGACGGGTGCGATGTGATGCCGAAGCGGTGGGCGGTTGCTCGCGCCCGCGCGACGTCGAGATCGGTGACGCCAACGATGCGCACGTTGGGCAGCCGCTTCAGCGCCTTGATGTGGAACTCGCTGACGTACCCAGCGCCAACCAGACCGACGCGATAGATTTTGCCTGTTGTCATTTCCGTTTCCGGACCGCCTCCTGAAATGCCTCCTCCAGTCGTTCGTAGATGGCGCGCCAATCGTAGCGATCGAGGACCAACTGACGTCCCCGCTCGCCGAGCCTCTGGCGCAGTGCCGCATCTTGTAGCAAGGAAACGGTTGCTTTGGCAAATGTTTCAGGGTCGTCCGCAAGCAGGGCGGTTTCGCCGTGCGTAAGCGCAATGCCCTCGGCTGCGACGGCGGTGCAGACCACGGGCTTCTTCATGCACAATGCCTGAAACACGCGGTGCTTCGTGCCCGCGCCCGCGCGCAACGGCATGACCACGACGGACGCGCGGGCCACGTACTCGCGCATGTCAGGCACGAAGCCGGTGACGATCACGCGCTGGCTGGCGAGGGCTTTGACGGTAGCCGGCGGGTTTTGGCCCGCGATGTAGAACTTCACGTCGGGCACATATTGGCGGACGAACGGAAGAATCTTGTCGTGAAAGTAAATGGCGGCGTCAGCCTGCGGCGGCCAACTCAGATTCCCGAAATAAAGGATCGATGCTGGTTCAGCGCCGTTCGTGTTATCGCGAGGCGTCCAGTACTCGACTTCCGCGCCGTTGGGCACGGTCATCACATCGGCTTCGGGGCAAATGCGCCGATACTCGATGCGATCTTCGTCCGAAAGCACAACGCATTTCTCGCTGGCGCGCGCCACGTTCTGCTGGAGTCGGACGAGCTTGCTGTATTGAGAATGGATGAAAATCTTCTTGAGAGGGCTGCCAGTGGTACGCTCCATTCGTTGCCAGAGCACATGCTCGAGATTGTGAGCGTCATGCACGAACGCCGCGTTCCGCTTGGAGCCGACATACTGGCTCATGTGCAGGAAGTGCGAGTGGATCACGTCGATGCGTTCTTCATCGACGAATTGCTCGAGCGCGCGCGCCATTTCGGGACGCCAATACTCACGGATGATGAAAGGATCGGGCGTGACGAGGCTCCGGGTGGCGTTGGCCACGGTGCGCCATTTCGGCCGCACGAGATCGATGCCGACGATCTTCTTGCAGTATGGACGCAGGGTATCGTAATGCTCGCGGTCGCTCGGTTTGACCAGGAAGCACAGCAGGGACATTTCATGCCGCTTGGCCGCTTCGCGGAGCAGGTTGAAGTCGCGGATGACCGCGCCGTCCGTGAGCGGCCAGGGAAACTTCGAGATGAGCGTGAGGATTCTCACCAGTACAACCCGTGGTACCGGGCGGAGGTAACATCGGCGTCCTTGAGAGCGGCGACGAGGTCAACAACGTGGTGATCGGGCGAAAGCAGCCCAGGCAACTCATGATACTCGGATGCATTCTTGCAGACCACGAGAGTTTTGCTTTTGGCAACGACGTCCTTCAGTGATGTCGCCAGCAACGAGTTGATGTGCGGTAGTTTGTCTTCGAGGAAGCGCTTGTTCGCACCGGTCAGCCGGGTCAGTTCGACCTCGGAATCGTGGATTGCCAGCTTGAAACCTTTGCCAAGCAAGGTTTCCGCCATGATGACAGTGGGACTTTCACGCAAGTCGTCGGTGCCGACTTTGAAACTCAGTCCGAGAATCCCGACCTCGCGGTGGCCAAGTTCTGCGATGAATTCGATGGTGCGCTGGATCTGGTTGAGATTGCTGCGCGCGATAGACTCCAACATCGGCAACTCGACATCATTCTCGCGGGCTCGCCCGACGAGCGCGCGCAAATCCTTGGGCAGACAGGAACCGCCGTAGGCGAGGCCGGGTGTGAGGTACGTCCGGGAAATATTCAGCTTCGTGTCGCGGCAAACGATGTCCATGACCTCGTGACTGTCGACGCCGTGGGCCTTGCAGAATTGGCCGATCTCGTTCGCGAAGGTGATTTTCATCGCGTGAAATGCGTTGCAGGCGAACTTGATGGCTTCGGCGGCGCGTATCGTGATGCGCACCTGGGGTGCGTCCACACAGCGGTACAGTTCGGCAAGCGCATCGCCCGCGCACGCGTAGCGTTCGCCGATGACCACAAATGGCGGCTCGTAGAAATCGCGGATCGCAGAGCCTTCCCGCATGAACTCGGGATTGGCGACCACGTGGAAATCTTTGCCCTCATGCTTGCCCGAAGCGGACTCGATTTGCGGGACGACGACGCTCTCGATGCTGCCGGGCAACATCGTGCTGCGGATTGCGACCGTGTGCGGAGCGTTCTTGGCCCGCAGCGCTTCGCCGATTTCGCGCGAGACGCGTTCGACGTGCGATAGGTCAGCCTGTCCACCTTTCTTGCTTGGCGTGCCGACGCAGATGAATGACACGGTCGAGTTCTGGATCGCTTCTGCGGCGCTGGAGGTTGCTGTGAAACGGCCCACGCCGTGCACCTTCGTCAGCAGTTCAGCGAGGCCGGGCTCAAACACCGGCGTTTGGCCCGCACGGAACAGCGAGAGTTTGTCGGGGTTCGCTTCCACGCCGATGACGTCGTGGTCCTTGTCGGCAAGACAGACGGCAGTGACCGAGCCGACGTATCCGAGTCCGAAAACGCTGATCTTCATGGCTGTTCTTTCAGTGAGTTGAGGTGGGTGTCTTGACCGCGATCGTGGTTAATTCATCGCCCACGCCGAACCTCGTGGCAACGATATTCAGCATGGATTTTACGGTTCGAACCAATGGTGTGTTGGATTCCTGTGTGGGAACGGAGGACTGGGCAGGGTCTCTCCCGCCAGCGCGGTCGTTTCGGCGCAGCAGGATTGATAGAATCTTCTGTAACTCCACGTTCTGGCGCGAGTAGCGGATGGAAAACCCCAGATTATTCAAGCTGGTCTCGAAGAGCCGTTTGGTAAAGTAGGAGACGTGACGCGGGGGGCCCTCGCCGGTCCATTTCCCGAAGAACCGATAGCTGGGGGAGGCAAATTGAGTCGGGAGAACTGTGACGAGCGCGCCGCCGGGGCGTAGAACACGCTTCATTTCCCGTAATAGGCTGAGCGGATCCCTCACATGCTCGATGACGTGCGAGCTGAAGGCGGCATCGAAAGTTGCATCGGGAAAGTGAGCGTCCTGTAGGAAACCCTGGAAGACCGGAACGTTCAATTGTTCCCGTGAGAACTTCACGCCGAAATCCGAAACTTCGACACCGTGAACGTCCCATTTCCGATCTCGCGCGAGTTTGAGGAAGAAGGCTGCGCTGCAGCCAACATCGAGAAGGCGATTTGTCTGGCGGAATAGTTCGAGGCGATCCAACAGGGACTGCAGTTTCCGCTCGTTGCGGATGATGTATCGGCCCTGTGAATAAATGAAGGTCGGATGCACCTCCGTCCTCGACCAGTCTTCTTCGTAAAGCTCCGGCGCAGATGAGTCGGTCGGACATTCCGCGAAGATGAAGCCGCACATTTCACAGTGCATCATGTCCTTGAATCGACACGGTTTTTTGGAAACCTTGGTTGAGTCGCAAAGTGGACACTGCATGGTTTGATTCTTCCCAGGAGGCGATGGCTGGCGGCTCAAGCTGAGCCTTTCTCCAACAAGTCAGGCCCGAAAACTTCGGGGAAGCGCGCATGCAAATCCTCATACACCGGCTGCATTTCCTCGCGGTCGCCTGGATTCAGAAATACCGGATAGGGCCGCCAGTACGGCGTCTTCAGGTTTGTCGTCCACGGCGCGTTGCGCTGCTCCGCTTGGGAGCGCAGCAAGGCGTTCACCTTGGCAATGGATCTGTGGCACGAGATGTTTTCCGTCGCCCAGTGACGCGCATGAAAGACCTCGGCGTTGTCCAGAAACCGCTGTAGCTGCAGGTCCAGGCGATCCGGCGTCAACAAGACGCCAGTCTCATCATTGATATACGCCCGGGGACCCACGTGGGCATTCTGCATCATGCCCAGCGGCGAGTCGGCAAACAACGACTCGACTGCGGCGACACAACAGCCTTCGCGTTGTGACAGGATCAGCGAGATTCTGCTATTGCACTGGTGGCGCGTGACTTCGTCTATGCTGATGTTTTCCACGAAGTTGATGTCTTGTTTGACACCAAACAGCGCGGCT
>JBGPVO010000085.1:0-6577 GCA_041491705.1 Verrucomicrobiia bacterium | reverse complement strand
TCATCGCATCATTCCTTCGTAGGGGCAGGCCCCTGCGCCTGCCCAGATGGGCGGCCACGGGGAGCCGCCCCTACGATGCCCTTGCTGCGCTGTTTCAGTGCCTCGACCCGTTCGTAAGGCAGTTTGATCCTGCCGAGAAGCATGCCGTCACGGCCAGAGCCGTGGCAATCGCTGCCACCGGTCGCGCACACGCCAAGCGTCTCAGCCATTTGCAGGTAATGCTTGGACTGCGCGGCCGAATGGCGCGAATGCCATACTTCCATGCCGCCCATCCCTTGATCGACCATGTCGCGAAAATGGTCATCGAGGTCATTCAATCCCGGGTGCGCAATTACCGCCACACCACCGGCCCGTTTGATGTGGCCAATGGTTTCCGCCACCTCCATGCGGTAGCGCTCGACATAGGCGGGTTTGCCGCGCTTCAAGAAGCGTGTGAACGCCTCATCCACGCTCGACACGAAGCCGCGTTTCTGCAGCGCCATCGCCACGTGCGGGCGCCCGACGGTGCCGCAATCCGAGCACGCACGCACATCGGCGAGCGTCAGGGGAACACCCAATTCATTCAGTTTGCTCACAAATTGCTCGACGCGCTGCTCTCGCACGCGCGTGGCGTGGTCCAATACGGCGCGCAGGTTTGTGTCGCGCCACGTATCGCCAAACAGGTACGCGAGCATGTGAAGTTCCTGCGCCTCGACCCGGCTGGTGATTTCGACCCCGGGGATGACCTCGACGCCAAGCTCCTCACCCGCCGCCAACGCTTCGGGAATCGCATCGAGTGTGTCGTGGTCGGTGACGGCGATGGCCGCGAAACCGAGCCGGGCCGCGTGTTGGACAAGCTCGCGCGGGGTGAATGTCCCGTCGGAATAGCGCGTATGCAGATGCAAATCCGCGAACCGCGGTGGATGCGCGGCAGAACTCATTGCGCGGATGTGGCGGTGCGCGAGGGGCGGGTCAGGCCGGCCTTCAGGCGGTCGAGGATCCCGTTGACGAAGGCGCCGGACTCGCGCGTGGAGAATTTCTTGGCGATATCGACCGCTTCGTTGATGCTGACCACGGGCGGGATGTCGTCACGATACAGCATCTCGTAGATCGCGAGGCGCAGGATGTTGCGGTCGACTGCTGCAATGCGCGGAAGGTCCCAGTTGTCCGTGCACTTCGCGATTTTTTCGTCGATGGGGTCACGCTTCTCGATCACGCCATGGACGAGTTCTTCGGCGAATTTGCGACCGGCCTCGCCGACTTCGGGCTGCGTCTCCCAGAACAACGGAAGCGCTTCTTCCAATGGGCCGCCGCTCACATCAAACTGATAGAGGAACTGCACGGCCAGTTCCCGGGCCAGGCGTCGCCTAGTGGGTGATTTTACGGGTTTTTCCATAACCGAGCCATTTCGATCGCGGTCAACGCCGCCTCGCGACCGCGGTTGTGTTTCTTGCCGATGCAACGCACGCGCGCCTGCGTCACATTCCTTGCGGTAACAATGCCGAAGACCGTCGGTACGCCCATGTGGATCGCGATGTTGGTGAGCCCATTCGCCACCGCATCGCCGATGTGCTGCGCGTGACGTGTCTGGCCTTGCAACAGAATACCGAGGCCGATGACGCAATCGGCCTTGCCGCTCTTGGCGAGCCGAGCCGCAGCGGCGGTGACCTCGAAGCTGCCGGGAACACGCAGGACCTTGATGTCGCGCACGTCCGCGCCCGCCTTGGCCAACGTGTCCAGGCAGTTCGCCAGCAACGCATCGGCAAGGTCGGCGTTGTAACGTGCAGCGGCGATACCGAAGCGCAGGCCGGCGGCGGAGAAATGTCGCTCAATTTTGCGGGCGCGAAGCATGGTTACAACGCGTGCCCCATTTTCGACTTCTTGGTTGCGAGGTACCTGGCGTTATGCGGCGTCGGCTCGGCGCGAATGGGGACCTGTTCGACAATCTTGAGGTTGAAGCCCTCCAAACCGACGACCTTCTTCGGATTGTTCGTGAGCAGGCGGATGCTGTGCAAGCCGAGATCGACAAGGATTTGCGCGCCGAGGCCGTACTCGCGCAAATCGGGCTTGAAGCCGAGCTTCTCATTGGCCTCCACCGTGTCGAGTCCCTTCTCCTGCAGCGCATAGGCGTGAATTTTGTTGGCAAAGCCGATGCCCCGCCCTTCCTGTCGCATGTACACGAGGACCCCTTCGCCCTCTTGCGCGATGCGTTTCAGCGCATCGTGCAATTGCGACCCGCAATCGCAGCGCAACGAGCCGAACACGTCGCCCGTGAGGCATTCGCTGTGGACGCGGACGAGAACATTCTCTTTGCCCCGCACATCGCCCATGACCAGTGCGGCATGGTGCTGACCATCCACAAGGGAGCGGTAAAGATGCAGTTTGAATTCGCCGTGGGAAGTCGGCAGGGAAACCTCCTGCTCTTTCGCGACGAGTTTCTCGCGCCCGCGGCGGTATTCGATGAAATCGCGAATCGTGCACATCTTCAGCCCGAACTGCTCCTTGACTTTCATCAGGTCCGGCAACCGCGCCATCGTGCCGTCTTCGTTCAGGATTTCGCATAGAACGGCCACCGGGAACAGTCCGGCCATCTTCACCAAATCGACGGATGCCTCGGTGTGGCCGGCCCGGCGGAGCACGCCGCCCTCGCGGGCTTGCAGCGGGAAGATGTGGCCGGGCGACACGAGGCGGTCGGGCGTCGAATTCGGATCGGCAAGCACACGGATACTGCGGGCGCGGTCGTGGGCACTGATGCCCGTGGTGATGCCGTCGCGCGCATCGACGCTGACCATGAAATCGGTTTTGAAGCTCTCGCGGTTCTCGGCGACCATGCGGCCGATGCCGAGCGCCTTGAGTCTCGACTCGGTCGTGGGTACGCAAATCAGGCCACGCCCGTGTTTGGTCATGAAATTGACCGCCTCCGGTGTGACCTTGTCAGCGGCCATGATGAGGTCACCCTCGTTCTCGCGGTCCTCGTCGTCGGTGACAATGATCATGCGTCCCTGGCGAATGTCCTCCAGGCACTCTGCAATCGAATTGAACTGAACCGACTGAGTATGGGATTCCGTGCTCATGACTACACCCTGAACGATACCAATAACCGGTGCGGAAGGCAAACACCGCACGCTAGTCGCGCGCTTCTATGAAGTAGACACCCTTTACGTGGAGCAACACGACCCAGAAGCGGTAAAGATCAAGACGCCTATCCAGGCGCGCGTAATTCTTGTCAATGAGATCGCGGACGATGGCATCCATCTCCGAATACTGCATGGCCGTCTTGATGGCGATGTCTTGCAGGTCGATCCCTGCCGTGAGCGACCATTTGCCGTTCAGCGCCGCCAGCAGGAACTTCACGGTGCGCTCGTTCAGGCCCATTTTCTCCACATACTCGTACAAATCTTCCGGGAAACGCAGTAAGTCGACGAACTGCTCGGGAACAGAGGCGGGAAACCGCACCTTCCCCACGAAGGTCTTCTCGGTGATCACGGACGCAACTGGCACCTTGTCGCCCATGCGCGTAACGGTAGTGAGTTCCCATTGGAGACACAACCAAAAATGGTGCGGGTTCCAGGCGCGACGCGAACTGGCGGCCCGCCGGAACCGGCGAGATACTTCCGGTTTTCGAGCGGGCGACATTCCTAAATTGACACCCATTCAGACCGCCGCTAACGTAGCCCCGCCATGCACAGCACCCAGACGCTGAAGCGCACGCCCCTGTACACCTCCCACCTCGAATGGGGCGCGAAAATGGTGCCGTTTGGCGGCTGGGAAATGCCCGTGCAATACTCGGGAATCCTCGACGAACACGCCGCCGTTCGGGAGCGGGTCGGCCTGTTCGATATCTCGCACATGGGCGAATTCCTCGTCGCGGGACCGAATGCGGAGGCGGTGCTGAACGAGCTACTTTCGAATGATCTCCGCAGAATCGCGGTGGGCCAGGCGCAATACACGCTGCTATGCAAGGAAACCGGCGGCATCGTCGACGATCTGATTGCCTACCGCGTGGAACCGAGCGTCTTTCTCCTGATCGTCAATGCGTCGAATATCGAAAAGGACTTCACATGGATGAATACGTACGCCTCGAAGTCCCTCGTGCTCGACAACCTGAGCGACAAAATGGCGGCGCTGGCGCTGCAAGGTCCATTCGCCGCGAAGGTATTCACGGAAGCGGCGGCCATCGCACACTTCGGCATCACGCGGCTGGGAGTTTTTGGCAGGCAGTGTTGGGCTGCACGCACGGGGTACACCGGTGAGGACGGATTCGAGATCATGTGTGATGCTGCGGATGCGCCGGCGCTGTGGACGGGCCTGCTGGAGCGTGGAAAGGCCTCCGGCATCAAGCCGTGCGGGCTGGGCGCGCGCGATACATTGCGGTTGGAGATGTGTTATCCGCTCCACGGAAACGACATCACCGAAGAAACCACTCCGCTGGAGGCCGGGCTCGGCAAGTTTGTCTCGTTTGACAAAGGCGCGTTCGTCGGAAGAGACAGGCTTGCCGCGCAGAAGGAGAAAGGCGTCACTCGGAAGTTGGTCGCCTTCAAGATGGCGGAGAAATGTCCGCCTCCACGACCACACTACCCAATCGTGGCGAATGGCCTCAAGATCGGCGAGATCACCAGTGGCACGCTATCGCCCACGCTTGGCGTGGGCATCGGCATGGGCTACGTCGAGGCGGCGGAAGCGCGAGTGGGTGCACCAATTGAAATCGAGATTCGCGGCAAGAGGTTTGCCGCCGTGATTGAGAAGAAACCAATCCTGAAACGAGGCCAATGAACGTCCCGAAGAATTTAAGGTACGCAAAGACCCACGAATGGGTGCGAGTTGAGGGTGACATCGCGGTGGTCGGCATTACCGACCACGCCCAGAATGAATTGACCGATGTGGTGTACGTCGAGACACCCGCGGTGGGCTCGCGCGTCGAGGCGGGCAAGGAATGCGCCGTCGTCGAAAGCGTGAAGGCCGCCAGCGATATCTACGCACCTGTGTCCGGTGACATCGTCGCCGTGAACGAGGAACTCAGCAGCGCGCCCGAATTGCTCAATCAGGACCCGTACGACAAGGGGTGGATGTTCAAGATCAAGACCAGCGATCCGGGCGAACTCAACGAGCTGCTCAGCCCCGACGATTACGCCCATCACATCGGCGCATGACCATGCAACACGCTGAGCGGTTTGCCGACCGACACATCGGCCCCAGCCCCCAAGACGTTCAAGAGATGTTGCGTGTCGTGGGGTTTCCCACGCTCGACGCGATGACCGATGCGGCGGTGCCGCAGCAGATCCGGCTGGCGAAACCGCTCTCACTTCCCGTGGCCCGCGGCGAGCAGGAACTGCTCTCCGAACTGAAGGCCATCATGTCGAAGAATGACGTGCGCCGGTCATTCATCGGTATGGGATACTACGATTGCATCACGCCGCCCGTGATCCAGCGCAACATTCTGGAGAACCCCGGATGGTACACGCAGTACACGCCGTATCAGGCGGAGATTTCGCAGGGCCGACTCGAAGCGCTGCTGAACTTTCAGACCATGGTCGCCGACCTTACCGGTTTGGAAGTTGCCAATGCCTCGCTGCTCGATGAAGCAACCGCTGCCGCCGAGGCAATGACAATGTGCTACGGGCTGCATGGGCGCGGAGGCCCAAACGTCTTCTTAGTTTCGGACACGTGTCATCCGCAAACCATTGCCGTGGTGCAGACGCGCGCACTCCCGCTGGGTATCGAGATTGTTGTCGGCAACCATGCGAAGCTTGCGTTCCGCGAGAAGGTTTTTGGCGTTTTGCTGCAGTATCCCGCCACGGATGGGGCCATTCTTGATTACGGGCCGTTCATTCGCGAAGCGCATGAGCACAAGGCATTGGCGGTTGTGGCGACCGATCTGCTGGCGCTCACGCTGCTGAAGCCGCCGGGCGAATTCGGCGCGGACATTGCCGTCGGCAGTTCACAGCGCTTTGGTGTGCCGATGGGATACGGCGGGCCGCACGCGGCGTTCTTTGCCACGCGGGACGCGTACAAACGCCACATGCCCGGCCGTCTCGTAGGTGTCTCGAAGGATGCGCAAGGCCGCCCGGCGCTGCGGCTCGCGTTGCAAACGCGCGAGCAACACATTCGACGGGAGAAAGCCACCAGCAATATCTGCACGGCGCAAGTGCTGCTCGCCATCATGGCGTCGATGTACGCGGTGTACCACGGTCCAGAGGGACTGAGGCGCATCGCCAGACGCATCCATGCGATGGCCGCGGCGTTGTCGACCGCGCTTGGTGAACCGCAGAGTGGACCGTTCTTTGATACGCTTCGTTTTCATCGAGCAGCAAAACCTCCGGGCGTCAACGTGCGCGAGTACCCCAAGGGGTCGTGGGGTGTATCGGTCGACGAAGCGACAACGGTGGAAGACTTGAACCGTCTGGCCGGGCGAGACATGGGCAGCATTCTTGAACCAGAACTCGGCGCATTCGCACGCACGACGCCATTCCTTACGCATCCCGTTTTTAACCGGTATCACACCGAGCACGAGATGCTGCGGTATATCAAGCGGCTCGAAGCGAAAGACCTGTCGCTGACGACTTCGATGATCCCGCTCGGATCGTGCACGATGAAATTG
>JBGPVO010000084.1:0-6609 GCA_041491705.1 Verrucomicrobiia bacterium | reverse complement strand
TGCCATGAACGCACAATCCATTTGCACCATGTTGGGCAAATCCAAATCGAGCACGTCGCGGATGATCTGCGCGACCTTTGGGTGGTTGCGGCCGATTGAGTACACGCCGAAGCCGCTCAGCATGTCGAGGTACCGGTTGCCTTCCTTGTCCCAAAGATACTGGCCGCTGGCCCTTGTATAGACCTTGTCGAAACCGATCGTACGGAACACCTTTACCAGTGTCGGGTTGATATACTTCTCGTGCAACTCGTAGTTCTCCCCGAGCCGCTCGGCCACCACTTTCTTCAAATCAAACGATGACATAACGGGTGCCAGTTTACCGTGCAACTGACAACGGGGCAAGCCCTGAACCGCCCTGGTACCATTACCTGCCAGAATATCCACTGGCACGACATTCACCTGCGTGATAAAATATTGTCGGATTTATGAGAGCATGGATGGCACTGATGGCGGTGATCTCGATTTGGTTAGTGGGCGCCACTGGCGCAAGGGCCCAACTCAACGAGGACGCGCTGGCCGATTCGACCAGCCAACAGGCGGCACTGAGTAAGGTACTGTCGGACAGACCGTTCTTCGGTACGCGGAACGTGTTGACCTTGAGCGGCGACTACGTGAATACGCCCAAGGAAGACTTCGAGCAGTTTGGCAAATGGACCACACCGTTGACGCTGGATCAGATGAACGGGGTAATTGGAGAAGTCACCTTTGGTGAAGCCAGAAAGCGGGGCGAGTGGCAACTCTCCCTCCGATACAAACTGATGGCAATGGACAGCGAGTGGCGAGCAATCGCTGATTCCAGCGCGGGACTGACCCTCTCCGACCGTCGTTCTCAAGTGCTCAAGGCCAGCTACAACATCCGCGACTGGTGGAAACTCGGGATCGCCGCGGTTGTCGAAGACAGACCCGGCTCGGACAGCGCCATGGATCCGTCTATGTTCGGACTCGGCACTCGCCAGGGTCTCGGCTTCCAGATTGATACGTCGTTGAAATTCTGACGTGCCTCCAAACCCGGTGCCTATCGGCCTGCCCAATTCGTTCTCGCACCACAAGCAACCAGTTGTTGTCTATCGACCTCGGCCCGGATGACGCCGCCGCCAATTGCCGCGACGTCGTTGAAGCCCAGATGATGTCGATGCGCATCCATGCGGGCGAGAAACCGAAGTGGAAAGAAATCATCACCGGCTTCACCAACCCGATCCCTGAGAGCGAGATCAAGCCCAACACCAAAGCCGTCCGGGTGTACGACCGATTCGTGGAGAAGTACGCGAACTGCGAACAACTCGCGCTGCAGTAGCCAACACGACACTAGATCGTTTGGCAAAGAAATCCGCCGTCCACGCGAATATCGGCGCCGGTAACAAAGCCGCTCGCCTTCCCGCTCGCCAAAAAGACGACCGCGCCGATCAATTCCTGCGCTTCGCCGAACCGATTCATGGGCGTGTGACCGAGAATCGACTGCGCCCGCGACGTTGGCGACCCGTCCTTGTTGAACAGCAGCGCGCGATTCTGATCGGCCGGGAAGAAACCGGGCGTGATCGAGTTCACTCGGACGCCGTTTCGCGCCCATTCACGCGCGAGAAACTGCGTGAGGTTCAACACCGCCGCCTTGGCCGCGGAATACCCCACCACGCGCGACAACGGCACATGCCCCGACGCGCTCGCAATGTTAATGATCGACCCGCGCCCGCGCTTCGCCATTGCGGAGCCAAATTCCTGGCACGGCAGAAGCACTCCGCCGACAAGGTTCAGATCGAACACGCTGGCCCAGTTCGCCTGCGGGATGTCTTCAAACTTCTGGTCCGCTGTGACTGTCGCCTTCAGGTCGTTGCCGCCGGCGGCATTGACGAGGATCGTCGGTGTGCCGAGCGACCTCGCGACCTGCTCGTGGGCGGCGCGAAGACTCTCGCGCTTCAGAGCGTCCGCGGACAGGAACGCCGCGGTTCCGCCAGACTTCTTGATCGCGGCGATGCGCGCTTCGCCGCGTTGGGCGTTGCGGCCAACCAACGCGACTTTCGCGCCCGCCGCGGCCAACCCTTCGGCCATCACGCCGCCGAGCACGCCCGTTGCGCCAATCACGACCGCCACTTCGTTGGTGAGGTCAAATAGATTCAGCATGGTATCGCTCTCGTTCAACCATTACGCAAAACCCCGCCAAACGACAAGCTTGCGGCTCGAATTGTCTTCTTGCCTCGGGCTTGGTGAGTCCGTAAGTTCACGCCCGATGCGCGTTGCCTTGTTTATCCCGTGCTTCATCGACCAACTCTTCCCGAACGTGGGAATCGCAATGGTCACCGTGCTGCGTCGGCTGCAGGTGGATGTGTACTATCCACCGGAACAAACCTGCTGCGGTCAACCAGCATTCAACACGGGCTATTGTGACGAAGCCCGCACGCTCGCGGAGCGGTACTGCGACATCTTCGCCGATGCCGATGCGATCGTCAGCCCGTCGGGTTCCTGCACCGCCATGGTGCGGAGTTTCTACCCCGAACTGCTCGGCAAGGCAACCCAAACGACGGCGCGCACGTACGAGTTTGCCGAGTTTCTCGTAAAGAAGCTCGGCGTGACGGACGTAGGCGCGACGTTTCGCCAGCGAGTGACGTATCACGACTCCTGCCACGCGCTGCGCGAACTCCGCCTCAAGGACGAGCCGCGCCAACTCTTGCTCAACGTCCGGGGACTCGACCTGGTCGAAATGGACCAGGCGGAGACCTGCTGCGGGTTCGGTGGCACGTTTTCCGTGAAGTTCCCCATGATCTCGTATGCCATGGACGAAGTGAAGGTCACCTCGATCCAAAAAACCGGCGCGCAGTACGTCGTCTCCACTGATTCCAGTTGCCTGATGCAAATCGACGGCCACCTGCGCCGCCAGAACCTGCCGATCAAAACCATCTCGCTGGCGGAGGTGCTGGCCTCGACATGACGACAGCCACGCTCCGGCAGTTCACGCGTGACGCGACGGTGAAAACCGCCGACCTTCGCCATCGCGCAGTGATTCAGAAGAACATTGCGAGCTACGATGCCGCCGTGGCCAGGGGCATGACGCGATTTGCCGACTGGCAAAATGCCCGCTCTCACGCCGCCGCGATCAAATGGGAGACAATCAACCACCTCGACCACTACCTCGAACAGTTCGAACGCAACGTGCTCACGAACGGCGGGCACGTTTTCTGGGCTGAGACCGCCGCGGACGCGCGCGAGCATGTCCTGCTATTGGCCCGCCGACACGGCGTCCACAAGGTCGTCAAATCCAAGTCGATGACCACCGAGGAGATTCACCTGAACGAGGCGCTCGAAGCCGCTGACATCCACACCATCGAGACCGATCTCGGCGAGTATATCTGCCAGATCCGGGGCGAACCGCCTTACCACATCGTCACACCTGTCATGCACCTGACAAAGTCGGACATCGCGCGTACGTTTCAGGAAAAACTGGGCGCACCGCTGACTGATAGCGCGGAGGAACTGGCGATGATCGCCCGCGCAAACTTGCGGCGCGAATTCATGACGGCGGACATGGGCATTACCGGCGCGAACTTCGCCATCGCCGACACCGGCATGATTGCGCTGACGGAAAATGAAGGCAACGCGCGCCTCAGTTTTTCGCTCCCTCCGGTGCACGTGGCGGTCGTCGGCATCGAGAAACTCATCCCGCGATTCGAAGACCTGGCGTTGTTCTGGCCCTTGCTCTCAACCAGCGGCACGGGACAGGCCATCACGGTGTACAACTCGCTGATTGGCGGCCCGCGCCAGGCGCGAGAAGTGGATGGCCCGCGGGAGTTTTACGTCATTCTCCTCGACAACGGACGCACACGGTTGCTCGCTGATCCCGAACAGCGCGACGCGCTGCACTGTATCCGATGCGGGGCGTGCCTCAATGCCTGTCCGGTCTACAAGAATATCGGCGGCCACGCCTACGGTACGACCTATCAAGGGCCCATCGGCTCGGTGATCACCCCCCACTTGCGCGACGCGCGCGAGTGGTCACACCTGCCGTATGCCAGCTCGTTGTGTGGCGCGTGCACGGACGTTTGCCCCGTGCGGATTGACCTGCATCATCATCTGCTCCACAACCGCCGCAACGCCGTCCAGAGCCGGTTCGACAACCCGGTCCAGCGTATCTTATTCCACGCATGGTTTTGGGCGATGCAGTCCTCGACGCGGTATGCGATTGCGGGCAAACTCGGCAACCTCGCACTGCGTCTGGGCATCGCGCAACCACTTCTGAGGCCGTGGACTGCCAAGCGAGAGTTTCCAATGCCGCCACGGCACAGCTTCAGAGACTACTGGAGGCAGCATGGACATCGCGCGTGACAACATTCTCCAGCGCGTCCGGGCTGCGTTGCGCGTAGAGGCGCATCGCCCGCCAGCGCCCACGGGTACGCCGATCTTCCCGCCGATTGCCGATCCCGAGGCGCGGTTCCGCGAGGAGTTTGCTGCGTTGAAAGGTGACATCATCGAGAACGCCGAGAAGTTGCGCGTGTTCTTGAACGGTTTCTCGAAAATCGCCACGGATGGAAGTGAACTCACCAGCAAGACAGTCGGCGAGCCGAATGCCGGTGTGCGCGAGTGCGACCTGGGTGTGACAAGTTGCGATTGTCTGGTGGCACAGACCGGGTCCGTAGTCGTCTCCACACTTTCTGCGGGCGGCCGCGCCCTGTCGGTGTTGCCACCGACGCATCTCGTCATCGCCCGCCGTGAACAGATCGTTCCCGACCTCGCAACCGCAATGACGTTGTTGCGCAAACGTTACGACCGGCACTGGCCGAGCACGCTGTCCGTGATCACTGGATCAAGCCGCACGGCGGACATCGAGAAGATCCTGGTCATGGGCGCACACGGCCCGAAACGGTTGGCCCTCTATTTCGCTGATTGAGCCGGCTCCAAGACGTCTGCCTCCGTCGCGTTTGTCGGCGGCGTCGCGGGCGCTTGGAAGACCAATTGGCCGTTCCGGCGCAGCTTGGCTGTTCGGAATCGAGGCGCGAAGTAGCAACCAATGACCAGCGTGGCGGCCAGCAACTGGCCAATCATTGTCTCCACTGTTGGGAAGACCGAGAACCATAGACCCATCCATGCAGGGATGATGTTCACCAATCCTTGAATCCGCGTGGTGGGAATCCAATGGGCCAGTTGCATCTCCTGGACCTGTTCACCAACCATGACCAGGAGGACGAACCCGAGCATGATTCCCGTCAACACCAACATTCTCCGGTAGGGCAACCGCTGATGCGCCACGAAGGTGAGAACCGCGACAATGGAGGTGAAAAACAGTCCCAGCAATGCTCCTTCCAAGACGAGCTTTCCTCCCATCCGCAAGTAATAGCTTTGCAAGAAGAGCACCACCTCAAACCCTTCGCGATACAGGGAAGCAAACCCCAACAGACACAACCCGCGCATCAGACGCGCCCTTGATATTCTGGCGTCGCTGGCGCTCCGGAGCAGCGCCTCCTTCTTTCGAGTGTGCAGGGAGATCCACCCACCCCAGTAAATCTTGTGGAAGAACCAATTCATGACCACCAGCAGAACGATGACAGCCAACAGTCCCGTGGCTGCCTGGAGGTTGAGCGCGGAAACGCTCTCCGTCAGATTGTTGACGATTCCCACGGCGATGAACCAGGTGAATACAGTCGCCAGGAAGCCGATCACCGCCCCGGCGGCAACCGGGCGTCGGTGAGATCGGTTGGTTCCGATCATGCTGGCGGTAATGGCCGAAAGCACCAGAATGCACTCCAGCCCTTCACGGAATACGAGCACCCCAATGTCGAGGCGCGCCACTGTCGGACTGAGATGCGGAATCGTGGGATCGGGGCTGCCCTGCGCCGTGATGCCCTGCCATACCAGGACTCCCACCACAAGCAGTGCGGCTGCCAGCAGCACAATGCGAAACCCGATGCGCACGGGTCTGGCTCCGAAAAACGTTACCGGACGCGGCGAAATGACCGCCTCATCCATGATGGTATAATCCATTTGACGTTCTCACTTTTCGTTCCCGGCTGTGATTTGCGCCTTCGGCTGCGGACGCAATGCCTGTAGGTATTTCGAAAGCGCTTCGTACTGGTCATCGCCCAACCGCGCCTTCTGCCGCATCTTGACCATCCAATAGCTCCATTTCCCGTCGTCGTAACGCGATGGCTGGTACAACATGTGGCAGCTCGCGCACTTCGACGCGTACAGCTTTTTCCCCGCTGCCAACTCCTGCGACGTCAGCCCGGAGACCGGCGGGGGCACTGCTGCCCCCGCCAGCCCTGCCGCCATCATGGCCACCGCAATGACCGCAACCACACGCATTACAACGTAAAGCCAAAAATCAGCCGCACATTCACGCGCTCGTGGCCTTCGAGGTCGAACGAGTGGTCGCTGTCGGGATTGCCCTGGAAGTTGTTGCCATACACTTGCGGCATCACCGTCAGCGTCGCCCACCATTTCTCCTGCGTATAGGTGACCACCGGGCCGATGAAGATCGCAGTGTTTTCCCAGAAGTGGTAATCGGGTAATTCGTTGTGGTCGCGCAGTTCGAAGCCGAGCGACCAACGTTTGTTGAGCTGGCGCGTCAGGCCGAAATCCGCTTCGACTTCCCCTTCGGTCGTGTGGAGGTTGTCCGACCACTCGGTG
>JBGPVO010000083.1:0-6629 GCA_041491705.1 Verrucomicrobiia bacterium | reverse complement strand
TCCCCGCGGCCCCGGGTTATCAGGTTCCGTTCGCCGACAGAATCCGCCGTGAAGCCGGCATCGCCACCGGCGCCGTCGGCTTCATCACTACCGCCGGGCAGGCCGATGAAGTCATTCGCGGTGGCAAGGCCGACTTGGTACTCCTGGCCCGCGAATTCCTGCGTGACCCGTATTTCCCGCTACACGCCGCCGCCGAACTTGGCCGCGACATCGAATGGCCGAAGCAGTACCTGCGGGCGAGGGGGAAATAGCGCGGGACTGTCTCAGCTCTTGATCAGGACCGTCAGCGCTCCGATTCAGAGCGTCGTTACAAACCGCTGGCTGCGGCGCGGCGCGCACGGCGCGCCGATGGAGGGGAGCGTTGCGTCGCGGCGGCTCGTCTGGGGCAGATCTTGATGCTACCGCGGTCGTAGAGGCGCTCCGAAAGCCTTAGGGGCCAACGACAATCCTACCCCCGGCCTGCCCCGAAAGTCTTCGGGGCAGCTACAACTGGCAGCGTGTTTGTTGCATAGTGCCAAGATGCCCCTTTGAGGTCGCCGGGGCTGGCGATTGTTAGAGACGGCGTGGCATTTTTGTGATACTGTATGCGCTTAACATTGCAACCAAGAATCGAGACATTATGTATCAGCAACGACTCGGCGCGCGAGCGGAATACCGTCAGCAGGAGAGCCAGCGCGTCAAAGACTCCGCCAGCCTCGCCAACACGTTTGCGAAGTTGAAATCCCTGACGGTGGGCTTGGCGTTCTACGACCCCGAAGGTGTGAACAAGACCAGCGAGGTCAAGTACACGGTCAACCTCACCGGCGCCAAATCGGTGTTCCGCTTCAATTGTCCGAACACTGAGTGCGTCCGCGGGGACTTCGACCTGACGGAGGAGTTGGCCGACGCGGTGAAGGCGCGGCGGACGAGCGTGACGGGCGAAATGGTCTGCCAGGGGTGGCGGAGCCGGACCACGATTGACACGGTCCATTGCCACAATGTGCTGCGCTACAAGCTGACACTCACGTATTGAAATCTGGATGCACGACTTGCGGCGAAGACGCCGATCCCACCAGTAACCGCTAGCTCAGGCGATAGACAATGCGGGCTTTGTCGAGGTCGTAGGGGGTCATTTCCATCTTTACGCGGTCGCCAATGGACAGGCGGATGAACCGTTTGCGCATCTTGCCGGAGATATGGGCCAGCACCTCGTGTTTGTTGGACAACTCGACGCGGAACATCGTGCCGGGCAGCACCTTGGTCACCGTACCTTCAACATCTACCAACTGATCCATTTAGCGTTTCCTTTCGGTTTCATGCCTGCCGCAGCTTCTTCAGGCGTCAAATGACAGGCTTTGACCCCGGCAACGAGAATCATAGGGCGTCTCGGATGGGAGTGACAGTATGACAGGCATTGCCGACAATGCAAGTAGCGAATCTGCGGTTGGGGGAGACCGGCGCCGAGCCGCGTGACCGCGGTTGGCGGGTTGCGGGGCTAGCGATCCGTTTTCGGTGACGGCAGCGCCAGGATATCCGTAATCTTGAACTTGCCGCGCTCCGTGAGGTTCCGGTACACATCGAATTCGATCTGGTCCTCATTGGCGGTGACGATGATAAAGGTATCGTACTTCCAATTGTCGTCATCGCCGCGGGCCAGGCCAGTATCAATCTGCCAGACGGGGCTCTCCTCGGGTGTGTACTTGCTGTAACGGTGCGTGTGTCCGCAGATATAGGCGGTCGCGCCGTGTTGCTTTAGCGTTGACCAGAAGGCATCGCGCTCAGCGGGATGTTTGTCGAGGCTTTGGCCGATGTGCCGCGTTTCGCGCCAATCCTGATAGGGTTGGGGATAAGCGGGGGGATGCGCGACGACGAGCTTCCACGTCTTCTTGGATGCATCCAGATCGGCAGCCAGCCATGCGCGCAAGGCCGCGGGCACGGTCGCGTCACCGTTTGCGTCGCTGCCCGGCGCGGAGCCGCCGTTCCAATACACGTTGATGACCGCGATATGGACTTCGCCGGCATCGAACGAGTACGTCGTCTCGCGCGTGCCCGCAGGGCCGGGTTTGACCGTTTGCGCCAGGCGTTTGTCGAAGGAGTCACGAAGGTACGGCAAGTGGCCAAGATCGTGATTGCCGACGGCGACGTACCACGGGAAGTTCTTACCGAAAACCTTGTCGATCTCGGCCCGCGTGCGTTCGGGAGGATCGACGTCGCCAGGGCTGAGGAGGAATTGCACGTTGGGCGCGGTTTGCTTGATTTGTTCCTCGATCTTCACGAAGCCGGGACTGTTGCGATTATCGCCCGCGATGACGAATTTCACGACCCCCGCCCGCGCGGTGGCGGCAACATAAGCGACGGCGCAGAGCGCGATCACCAGCAGGTGACGGGAGCGAACCATGGCCGAGTAATTTACAGAAGCGTGACGGCGTCCGCGAGTCGAAAAGTGCCGTGGCGAAAAATATTCGAGCCAAACCGGCAAGAAGCATGAGGCGAGAGTGCCAGGCTTGTCGGCTGCGAACTCGTCATTGTAAAATTCCGATTGCACGGCGAGTGGATAGCGCTTAGGTTTCTTAAAAGAAGGAGGAAGCATGCGATGAAGCGCTTGGGTCTGGTGTTTGCGGTGGTGTTGGGTCTGGGCGTGGCATGGACGGTGACCGCCACGGCCAAGGACAAGAAGTCGGACAAGGAAGAGGCGAAGGTTGGCGACACGGCTTTTCTGGCCTATGAGGGGTCGCAGAGTTGGCCGACTGCCAAGGGCTGCGGGGTCAACAAAGAAAACGCGATCCCGATTTACATCGGGCTGCCGGAGGGAAGCTACAAGGTGCTGGGGCGTATTTACGACCGACGACAGTCGGGCTTCGGGGTCGTGGATCGCGCATTCGATGACGCGTTCGGGAAGGAGCGGTACCGGATGCGCAACTGTGCGAATCAGGCAAAACAGCATGGGGCCGACGCCATCCTCGTGACCGATGCCGAGAACGTGATCAAGGCGTTCAATCTCTCGAAGAAGGAAGTGCGGGAGTCCGCGCCGCTGTTTGATCACGTGCACTCCATCGTACTCGCCATCAAGTTTTAGATGGAGAGTGGTGGCCGGCAACTTAGCGGACGCAGGTCACCCGGAATTCTTGCGCGGCGCCGCGGGTCTGGAGTTTGACCCGGTCGCCAACTTTTTTGCCGAGGAGTTGCTGGCCCAATGGAGATTCAGGCGTTATGACCATGACTTCCGTCCCTTTGTGGCGAATCTCCACACCGCCGGTTTTCGGGCCAAGAAAGTAAAGGGCGCGCGCGCCGTTGAATTCGAGTTCCACCAGGGCCGTTAGATCGATGGGCGTGCTTTCCTGAAATTTCGCCAGTTTGATCGTTTGGTAAACAGCAAGGGCCAGTTCCGTCTCGGTGGCTAACCGGGCTTGCGAACTTGCAAGATAGGCGGTTTCGAGCCCGCGTGTATCGTATTTGTCTTCGGCCTTGTTCTGCTCGTCGGAAGCATCCGCATGCATGGCACGCGACGCTCCGGCCAATGTGGCCAGTTGCTCGGTGAGATGTTCGATGATTTGTCGAACGATGACGCGCTTTGAGATCACGATGGGTGAAAACCCCAGTTTGACAGGTCCGCCGGTCAATTCAAGGCGTCAATCCATCAAGTCGACACACCGCAGGTGTTGACAGACGGATTGTTGTCGGGCGATACACCGGGTAGGTTCGTCCCGATGATATCCAAAATGGTCATAATCGCTTTACCGCTCGGGTGGCTTCTGGGCCTTTCCCCTTCGATGCGGGCTGACGCCGAGACGGTAAGCATGGTAGATGCGCTGGGCCAATTCGATGGATCGGCACTGACGAATCTGGATTGGTCCGTGTTGCCGGCGTTGACGGACCTGGACGGGGCGCAACTGCAGTCGATTTGTCGTGAGTTGCAGAAGCAGTTCCAAAGCGGCTACAGGCTGGAGCTCGCGCCGTTGCGGGAAGTGGCAAATGCGGCGCTGCCATTGCTGGAGCAGCACCCAGAGACCCGGCCCTACGCGGTCTGGCTGCGAACACAGCTCAATTACCTCGCGGTCGCGGATGAACTCAAGATTGCCATTCCGCCATCGAGCTTGGAACTGAGACCCGGTCCGTCGCCACCCGCGAATACCACTTCTGATGCCGAGCGGCACGCGTGGCAGGAACAGTTGAAAACGGAGGACTTGTCGCCCGGGGCGCCGCCATACGTGGGCAGGCTCAAGCAGATTTTTGTCGCGGAGGGTACGCCCGCGGAGTTGGTGTGGCTGGCGGAAGTGGAATCGGGGTTTGACACGCGGGCGCGAAGCCCACTCGGGGCGGTGGGCTTGTTTCAACTGATGCCCGAGACCGCGAAGTCATTGGGGCTGGCGTTGGCGCCGTGGGACCAGCGTCTTCAACCGGAGAAGAACGCCCAGGCGGCGGCACGGTACTTGAAACATCTCTACGAAACGTTTGGTGATTGGCGGCTGGCCGTCGCAGCGTACAACGGAGGGGAAGGATTGGTGGGCCGGCTGTTGGTGAGACATGCCGCGCACAGCTATGATGAAATCGCCGCTGATCTTCCCGCCGAGACGCAAATGTACGTTCCGAGGGTGGAGGCTATAATCCTGCAGCGGGAAGGTGTGGCGCTCCCGAACCTGAAGTTGCCGAACCCTGAGCGCTGATGGCCACCACTCCGGGTGAAGCACAAGTAATAGCGGTCGGACTTGCGTGATCCCCCGCCTGTTGTTGTGCTGATTTCGGTGGGCAACTGTCTGTGATGAAGCAGGATACTCGGACGTGTTTCGAAGGCGGCACGTGATTTTTCTCTTTTCAATACGGTGGGGGTTTTGTAGCTTCTCCGCCACCGCACCCTGTGGTTGGAACTGAATCAGGAGAAAAAATCGGCTTATGACGGCATCAATGAATCGTACCATGCAGCGGATTACCAAGGGGAGTCCGCGTCGCAAGTTGTTCATCACCTTGGCCCTGTGCGCCCTGACGCTGCTGGCGGCGAATTGGGCGAGGGCGCGGGACACGGTCGCGGGGATCGCGACAGGAGCGCAGGAGCATTTCGAATTCTTTTCGTTCATGACCAGTTCGCACTACGCGAGCTACGAACGTGTGGCACTGTGGTGCGTACTCGGGGTGGCCTTTGCGGGTCTCGGTTACGCGATGATGTTGATCGGCCAGGTCAAGAACGCGGACACGGGCACGCCGAAAATGCAGGCGGTGGCGGATGCGATCCGCGCTGGTGCGAATGCGTACCTGGGACAACAGTTCAAAAAAATCATCGTCCTGATCGTGATTCTGACGGTCGTGCTGTTCGCCACGGCGATGACCGGCCACGCGCCCCAGTCGGAGAAGATGGCGATCGCGTTCGGACGCGCGGCCGCATTCTTGATGGGATCGCTGTTCAGTTTTGCGGTCGGCTTTGTCGGGATGCGGTTCGCGACGATGGGCAACCTGCGGGTGGCGGCGGCGGCGCGCGATTCGTTCGGCAAAGCGTTGCAGATCGGCTACCGCACGGGAACCATCACGGGCATGTTGACGGACGGTCTCGGTTTGCTCGGCGGCACGTTGATTTTCATGGCGTACGGCGAGAAGGCGTATGAAGTGCTGCTCGGCTTCGGCTTCGGCGGCACGCTGATTGCGTTGTTTATGCGTGTCGGCGGCGGCATTTATACGAAAGCGGCGGACGTGGGCGCGGACCTCGTTGGCAAGATTGAGGCGGGCATTCCCGAAGATGATCCGCGCAACGCGGCGACCATCGCGGACAACGTCGGCGACAATGTCGGTGACTGCGCGGGTATGGCGGCGGACATTTTTGAGTCGTACGAAGTCACCATCGTGGCGGCGATGATTCTCGGCTGGGCGTCATTCGGCCACAAGGGCGTCATCTTCCCGTTGCTGGTGCGCGCCATCGGCGTGATCGCCAGCATCATCAGCACGTACAGCGTGCGCGCGGGTGACAAGGGTAGCGTCGGCGAAGCGATGAAGAGTGTGAACAAAGGGTTCGCCATCGGTTCGACGATCAGCATCATCGGATTTATCATCCTCGGGTTTTTCTACCTGCGGTTCGACGCCGAATACTTCAAATTATATCCCCAGGCTGCGGCGGGCTACCTGCACGCGCTGCCGAGCTGGGCGAATCTGAGCTTTCTGGGGTCGAGCTTCGCAGGGCTGGACATGCGGCCGGCGTGGACCTGCATGATCGGTATCTTGCTGGCGATCACCTTGAACCGCTGCACGGAATACTTCACGGGCACGGAATATTCACCCGTCAGATCGCTCGTGAAGGCCTGTCAGACTGGTCACGCGACGAACATCATCCAAGGGTTCGCGGTCGGCTATGAGTCCACGGTGTGGGCGATTATCATTATTGCCGTGGCGATTCTGGCGTCGGTCGGTGTTTATATCAACACCTCGCCGGTGTTCGTGGCCTACGGCGTCGCGATGTGCGGCATCGGGATGCTGACGCTGACGGGCAACACCATCTCCATGGACGTGTTTGGTCCGGTGGCGGACAACGCCAACGGCATCGGCGAGATGGGGTACGAGCCCGAGAAGATGGGAGCCGAGAAGACGAAGCAGGCGCGTCAGATTCTTTCCGACCTCGACGCCGTGGGCAACACCACGAAGGCGGTCACGAAAGGCATCGCCGTCGGTTC
>JBGPVO010000082.1:0-6632 GCA_041491705.1 Verrucomicrobiia bacterium | reverse complement strand
TTCTCTTCCCATCTGCTCTATGAGATTGAGCCAATCTGCGATCGGATCGCCATTCTCCACGAGGGCCGGATCATCAAATGCGCGGCTGTCGATGACTTGCGCGAGAAGGTCAAACGGATCGTCTTGAAGCCGGCCCACGGCGCCCGCCTGCCCGCGCTATCAGGTCTGCTCGATTTCCAATCACAGGACCGACAATGGTCTCTCACGCTGGAGGATGCCGGGGCGGCGCGGACCGCGCTGGCAACGATCAGCGCCGGCGATCCGTTGATGATGGACCTGAACCTTGACGAGATCTTTGAGGCCTATGTGATAGGCCGTCGCGAGGTGCCTCATGCCTGACGTAGTGGATCGGACGGTGGTCCGGCGGCGAAGCGTGTGGACGGCACTGCTGCGCAAAGAGTGGTGCGAGCAGCGCTGGCGGTTCTTCCTCGCGACAGTCGTCCTCGCTGGTTTGCTGGCCGGTTTATTACGGGCGCAAGTCGTTCCATCGCTAGAAGCAGAGGTTCTGATATACGGACCGGTCGGCCTGATACTGGTGATATTCCTTGCCGCCGGGCCGGTCGCGGGAGAACGAGCGGACCGGACCTGGGAATTCCTGGTGGTCCAACCCGTCACCCGCTCCGACGTGATCCTGGCAAAATGGGCCATGGGTGTGTTGCTGTTGACTGGTACGATGGTGATTTCCACGATGGCCGGGCTTGTGGCGATGTGGAGCCGGGGTATTCGAATCATGCCCTTTGTGCACGAGTTCGATGCGCGCCACTCACCGGAGGCCTTCGCCACATGGTCGACAATCCATCCGGCACTGTCTCTGTGCGCGTTTGCCGCAGTCGGGACAATCGCGCTGGCCTGCTGGTTAACACCGTTGTACCTGCTCCTGACACGGGCGCGGAATGAGTTCGCGGCCGCATTGGGCGGTATCTTCCTGACCATTGCGGTACTGCTATGGCTAACCCAATTCATCGTGCTGATGGCCCGCATCAACTACGTCGACGCTGCCGGAGCCAACATGATTGTTAAGACCGGCATCGCCTTCGTCGACGATGCGGGAGTTAACGTGATTGCGTGGGTGGTAACGGCCATCTGGGTGGTAGCAACCATCCTGAATCCGCTATCGCCGTTCCTCCTGATTCTGGCGCCGAGGTATGCGACCGGGTTCGGGCTGGTTCTATTGGTTGACCTCGTCGTCTGGGTCGTTCTGCCGTTGTGGTGGACGTGCCGTAATTCCGGCCGACTCATTGGCAAATGGGTGGACGCATGAACACGATCTCGACTTCCCCAGATCGGCCCGTGGTGCCGAGCGCACAACCGATCCGATGCTCGTCGAAGTGGGCCAATCTGGTTCGCAAGGAATGTCTGGAATCGCGTGAAGCGGCCATTGCGGGTCTGGCGATTTTCTGGTTGGTTCCCGCGGTGCTGGGACTCATCGAACTTGCGCTGGTAGGGCGCCACGACGTGTTGCCCTTCGCGTGGCTGCTGGTAATCGGGGCCGGCTGGCTCTACGCCGTCATCGTTGGCGCGCACACAGTCTGCCGGGACTGGGGCAAAGCTGAAGAGCATTTCCTGCTCGCCCAACCCGTGTCACCCCGGACCGTCGTATGCGCGAAACTGATTACCGGGGCCGCCCTGGTTGCTGGCGTGCTCGGTATCGCAGTGGCCTGGGATATGATGCTGGTTCAGTGGACTGCGTCTAGCGCCCTCGGTATACGCGAGGTGTTGATGATCATCTCGGTGGCCTGTGTCATGGCGGCGGGTTTTGCCCTGGCTTTCGCGGTCGCGGTGATGACCCGACAAATGTTGGCCAGCACAATCGTGGCGACGCTCGTGTTGTTGGTTTGGGCGATTGCGCCGCTGCTTTCCTCCCATTTGGGCCGCTTTTGGGTGCCGGTTCTGTTACTCGGTGGCCAACGCCTGTCCTCGGCCGCACCGTTTGTCCTCGTAAGCTTCGCCATGCTTGCCGTGAGCGCCGCCGCCAGTATCTATTACTCAACGCGCAAGCGCGTTTTCCGTTTGGGAAACAAACAACTGGCCTGGATCGCCGGCCTGGTTATGTTGACGCTCTTTGGCGTCGCCATGGGCGAGGTCGGAAACTCGCTCCATGTCCGCGACCAATTGATGCTTCCCAAATCCGGATCGTCGGCCTTTGGGATCGTGCAAACGATCCAACGTGGCGACCACTTTCTGGTCGCCTATGGCGAGTATGGACCGCAACCCCATCCGGAGATGTCAGGGTGGTTCATAGAGGCCTTCCGCGTGTCAGGCAGTGGACATATCCAAGATCTGCGACGGACACCGATTCCCGGCGCGCTCCCTCCGATCATCTTCTATTCGCAAACTCCCGAACGTAGGTGGGACTTATTGACCGGCTTTGCTTTCGACAAGGATGGGCACATGGTCGTCTCCGGAAGACGCCTGCGCGTTGTCGGCGCTCTTCGGCTAAACGGCGAAGTGGAAACTCTTTGGCGGACGACACTGGTCTGGCCGGATGGTGGCGAACCGGAAGTCCTCTCCCATACCGAACTGGCGTTGCCGCCGGGTCAAAGCTTCACAACCACAGGACCCTGGTATCGAGATCGAGATCACCTTCCCCGTTTCAGTTACCTCGTTGCCGGAGCCGGCGGCACAAACGAAGAGCTTTATGTCTTCGATTGGTCCGACGGTCCAAACCCGGGCCCGAGATATATAATCCCCTTGCCGCAAGGCAGTCCGTCTGTTTTTGTCCACAATGGAGACCTGCGCGTAACGATCGGACCCGTACATTTCCGCGACCAAGACGTGCTGGTAGCAGATTTCGACGCCGATCACCCCGAGACTCTTCTCGATAAACAGAACTGGTCGTTTCATGAACTTCGAGAGGTAAATCAGACGCCGTGGACTGAAGGATTCGAGCGATTTGGTGGGGGAGACCCTGTGGTGGATGAGCACGGCGACGTCGCCTATCTCAGCGACCTGCTTGGCTTGCGGGTCGCCCGACAGGCGCGTCCAGGGCGCTGGGAGATCGTCGGTGAAAGCCGTGCCTCTCCCCTGTCGATGCTATTTCGCCTGTACCCTCGGCCACTGGCCCTTGACGATTCCCTCGTGATCGAACAGGGCGCGAGAGGAATCATCGCGTACGATGTGTCCGATCCTTCGAATCCGAAGCGTATCGGCTTCTTGAACACACCCGATTTGTCATGGCTTGGGCTCGACGCCTCACTCTTCACCACTGGGCAGTATCTCGTTCTTCACGAAACCGACCTGATCACCGTTCTCGACCGGCCCGGCACGCGCAAGCCGTAACGTGTGAAGATTCCGCAACTCGCGTGGCGGCAACAAAATCGGACACGTCAAGAAGCAATCGCCTGGACGCGAATGCGGATGCGCGCTGTGCTGAATCAATCAACGTGGTTAAAGCGCGACAGAACCGCTTCACCCCAGCGAGAGGCGAAGCGCTCTCCGCAGCGTTTGCTTGGCGCGATACAGGCGCGATTCGACGGACTTCTCCGAGCAACGCATCACCGCCGCAACCTCCGCACCGGTCATCCCGTGGTACTCGGACAACACAAGCGCCGTCCGCTGATCCTCCGGAAGTTCAGCAACCGCGGCACTGATCATCTCGCCAATCTCCCGCGCGTTCACCTCTTCCGCGGTGCCCGATGACGCGGAAATCTCCGGTGCGGACTCCATCGACTCGGTGGCATGACGCGCGCGCCAGCGCAGGCGGTCGATCGCGGCGTTGCGCGCCAGCGCGAACAGCCACGTGGAGAACTTCGTCTCGGGTCGATACGTATCCAGGTTCCGGTACACGCGCACGAACACGTCCTGTGCGACGTCGTCTGCGTCCTCCGCATTGCCGAGCATGCGGAACACAAAATTCACGACAGGACGCTTGTACCGCCGCATGAGTTCGTCGAATGCGGCGTCGTTGCCCGACTGAATCTGCCGGACGAGTTCGGAATCTGGTTGTTCGTGTAGTTGCATGCTCGATCTGAGACGGATTAAAGAGACACCATGGGTATGGCGCCCAGTCTCAGATCAGGAAAGCATGCGTCAAGAGGTACGGTGCGGCGATGGCGGACGGCGATGCATCCGCTCGCGCAGTCGAACGTGGGTCAAAGCGCTCGCCATGGCCGAGGAACGCCACGGCCATTGGCATCGATGCGATCTTCGCCATCTCGTGCCCGGTGATCGTGGTTGCGCGCACTGGCATCGGATTCGGCGCGGGCTGTGATGGCGCGGACATATCGCAGTGGCAATGCGTGGTCCGACAGCAATCCATTGGCCGCGGCTGCGCGTCGTGGCATGGCGCTGCCGTTGGTTCGCACGAGTCGACCCGCGTCGGCAAGCTGCCAATGAGCGAAATCGCGAGCAGGACTGTCAGTAGCCTCAGGGCCGTGCACATCAATATCGAAAAGCTATGCCGTCAGCACGCGTTTGTCAAGAAACGGCCCGTGGGATGGCCGGAAGAAGGCAGCGCTTGCGCAGCAGAACGAGTTGAATCTATAGTGTGTGTCACGCCATCCTGATCGTTGGGGCGTTAGAGGATTCGTCGAGGAAATTTGCATGATGAACATGAGACCAAACGCGTGGACGGGTCGGCTCCTGTTGTCCCTGGCCGTAGGTCTCGCGATCTTGTTGGTGGTGATCGTGCTGCTGGGTCGCGCCTTCGGAGAAACCGATGTCCGCGTGGCTAAGCCGGCGCCGTCATTCGTGTTGAAGGATGCACGGGGCCAGACTATCAAGCTCGCGGATTTCAAGGACAAGGCGCTAATCGTCTGCTTTTTCGCCACCCGGGACGACCCCAGCCAGAAGCAGGTGGTGATCTTGAACGATCTGGTCAAGAAATACAGCGAGACGAACCTCGCGGTGCTCGGTGTCGTTTTGTCGCAAACCGGTTATCCGCCAACAGAGGATTACGCGGCGCAGCAGCACCTGCGCTATCCTCTGTACGTGGCGGATTACAATGTAATCCTGGCCTTTGGGGGCTTGACAGCCATCCCGACGATGTTCGTCATCGACAAGAACCAGAACATCATCCAGAAATACGTCGGTGTCACCGAGACGAATGTTCTCGAAACCGACGTGAAGGCCATCTTGAAGCAATGAACCGGTCCCGACTCCCCGGGCTCATGCTCGCTGCATTGGCAGTCCTGCTCGCGCCGCTGCGCTGCACTGCGCAATCGGCGGCGCAACAGGGCGAGGCGAAGGTCGCGACCCTGTTGTCGGTCGATAAACTCTCCCCGAACGCTCGCTTCCGGCTCGCGGTAGTCGTCGATGTCAGCGCGCACTGGCACATCAACGCCAATCCCGCCAACGTCGAAGGCCTCATCCCGACCACGCTCACGCTCCAACCGCCCGCGTCGGTGGTCATTGACCGCATCGTCTACCCCAAGGGCGTCAGCACGAAGGTATCCTGGGCCGACGAGCCGGTCGCGCTCTACGCGGGCCGCGTCATCGTGTTCGCCGAGGGACATGTGGGCGCGGATGCAAAACCCGGGCCGCTCAGATTTGAAGGTTCGCTGCGCTATCAAGCCTGCAACGACAGCGTCTGTATCGCGCCGAAAAACATACCAGTTGTCCTCGAGACCGAGATCGTTCCCGAATCGCAGAAGCCGCAGCCCGTCCACCCCGACATCTTCAGCGCCGCGACCGAAACCGCGCCGCTGGCGCCGCCACCCATCGCGACGGGAAAAACCGCGTCGGACAATTCGGTCGATGTGCGCGTGCGCGAGCGAGGGTGGTTCCTCACCTTTGTCTTCGTCTTCTTCGGTGGCCTGGCTCTGAATCTCACACCATGCGTTTTCCCACTGATCGCCATCACGGTCAGTTTCTTTGGCGGTTCCGGGGAGAAACGGCTGACCCATGCCCTGGCTTACTTTTTCGGCATCGTCCTCACCTATTCCACGTTGGGATTGGTAGCCGCACTGACAGGCGGGTTATTCGGTGCCGCCCTGCAAAGTCCGTGGGTACTGGCAGGCGTGGCGGCCATGATGGTCGCCCTCGCCCTCAGCATGTTTGGCCTGTTCGAACTCCGGCCGCCTCAATTCCTCGTTCAGAAGGCCGCGGGATTGTCCTCGAAAGCCGGCGTCATCGGTGTCTTCCTCCTCGGCGCGACCGTCGGGATCATCGCGGCGCCCTGTGTCGGGCCGATTATTGTCGGCGTCTTTGTCTTCGTCGCCCAACGCGGCGATCCGTGGTTGGGCTGGTGGCTGTTCTTCACGCTGGCGAGCGGGCTCGGACTGCCCTACGTGATTCTCGGCGCGTTTTCAGGCCTCATCACCAAGCTGCCGAAATCGGGGAACTGGATGGTCTCGGTGAAACGGATATTCGGCGTCATCCTTCTGGGTGTGGCCGTGTGGTTCGTGAAACCGATCTTCGGCGCGAGGACGAGCGCACCGTCGCCCATTGACTGGAAACCGTACTCGGCCGAGTTGCTCGCGAACGCCGGTAAACCGGCGCTGCTGGATTTTTATGCGGATTGGTGCATTCCGTGCCACGAAATGGACAACAAAACCTACGCCGATCCACGCGTGGTCGAGAAGGCCAGGCAACTGCTGATGGTCAAGGTCGATTTGACAAAGCAAGGCGCCGAGTCCGTGGACAAACTGCTCCACCAATACTCGATCATCGGCATGCCCACCACGACGTTCTTG
>JBGPVO010000081.1:0-6668 GCA_041491705.1 Verrucomicrobiia bacterium | reverse complement strand
TGACGAGCAAGGTGATGCCGTACAAGTTCGGGTTCGGGCCGTTCGCGCCCGAGGTATATCGGTTGCCGTATCCATATGCGTACCGCACTGAACTCGATGAAGACGGCATGATCGAGCAGATGCACGAGTTCTTCCACACGCATGTTGACCCGAGGCAGGTCGCGTGCGTGGTCATGGAATTGGTGCTGGGCGAAGGCGGATTTGTGGTGGCGCCAAAACGGTACGTGCAGGCGTTGGCAAAATTCTGCAAGGACAACGGCATCCTGTTCGTCGCCGACGAAATCCAGACCGGCTTCGCGCGGACGGGCCGGATGTTCGCAACCGAACACTACGATTTCGAGCCTGACTTGATTACCACGGCCAAATCGCTGGCGGGTGGGATGCCGATTGCAGCAGTCACGGGCCGCGCGGACGTGATGGACAGCGTGCATGTGGGTGGATTGGGCGGCACGTACGGCGGCAATCCCGTCGCGTGCGCCGCGGCGTTGGCGACCATTGCGGAGTTGGAGCGGATGAATCTGGCAGTGCGGGCGCAGGTAATCGGCGAGAAGTTGCGCGGTCGCGCGTTGGAGTGGCAGAAGAAACATCCAAGGATTGGCGACGTGCGCGGCTTGGGCACGATGGTGGCCATCGAGTTCGTCAAGGACCGCAAGACCAGGGAGCCTGCCAGGGAGTTCACAGTGAACCTCGTCAAGCGTTGCGTCGAGAACGGCGTGATCCTCATCTACGCCGGCACGCACAGCAACGTGCTTCGTTATCTTGTGCCGCTCGTCATTACGGACGAACAGCTTGACGAAGGACTGGATGTGATTGAGAAACAGTTGTTCAACCGCGAATAGACGCGAATGGACGCGAAACGCGATTTCGTTGTCCTCGGCGGTGTGGGCGCGATCGGGCGCGTGGCAGTGCGCGATTTGTTCGAGTCGCATCCGCGAAACCGCGTTTTGATTGCCGACTACAACGAGGCCGGCGCCCGCGAGTATGCGCGCTCGTTCCGCAGCCCGCGCGTGAAAGCCGTGTTTGCCGACGCCCGCAACGTCGAGCAAATCGCGAAAGTCCTCCACGGTCACGCGGTCGTCATCAACTGCACGCAGCACGACTTCAATGTGAACGTGATGCGGGCGGCGTTGGCGGCCAATGTCCACTACGTTGATCTGGGCGGGCTGTTTCACTGGACACGACAGCAATTGAAGCTGGACAATCAGTTCCGACGCGCGCGGCTGACGGCGGTCCTTGGCGCCGGTTGCGCGCCCGGCATCACCAACGTCATGGCACGCGCCGCCGCCGACAAACTTGAGCGCGTTGAGTCGGTGCGGATTCGCGTCGGCGCGAAGGACTTCAATGCCAAGCCCGCGGATTTCGTTTTCCCGTACTCCGCCCAGACCATTGTCGAGGAACTCACGCGGACACCGTGGGTGTTTGAGCGTGGTAAGTTTCGCGAAGTCAAGCCGCGCACCGGTTGGGAAAAGATCGGTTTCGCGCGTCCTGTCGGCGCGCAGTGGGTGGTGCGCACGCGCCACAGCGAAGTTGCGACGATTCCGATCTCCTTTGGCCGCAACGGATTGAAGCGCTGCGATTTCAAAGTATGTTTTGATCGCGAGTTTGTGCGCGAAGTAGTCAAACGATTGAAGAACGGCTGGACGGTCCGCGATTTCGCAAAACTGCCCGCTTCGCGAGGCAAGCCCAACGATTACGAGATTTCACGGGTGATCGTGAGCGGGCGCAGGAAGACGGTCGTCGTTGATTGCCATGCGAAAGCCAATCGTCGCTGGCACGCGAGCGCAGGTGACATGGACACGGGTTGTCCGCCGTCCATTATCGCGCAGATGATCGCCACGGGGCTCATTGGGCAACGCGGTGTATTGGCGCCGGAAGTGGCAGTGCCCGTCGAGCCATTTTTTCGAGAGCTGCGCAATCGCGGGATGAAGATCGTACTGAAGGAGAGCCAGACATGAAAATGTGCGTGGGCGGCAACTGGGTCGACAAGAGCGAACGAATCGAGGTGCTCCACCCATACGACAATTCCGTTGTCGATACCGTGCCGCATGCGAGCGCGGCGGACGTTGACGCGGCGCTGGCGGCAGCGGTGCGTGGGGCGAAAACCATGGCGAAATTTACGGCATGGGATCGCTACCAGATTTTGAAGAAGGCCGCCGAAAAACTTGAAGCCCGCGCGGAGGAATTCGCGCGCACGATCACGCTGGAGGAAGGCAAGGTGATCGCGGAAGGGCGATTCGAGGTCGGTCGCGCCGTGCAGACGCTGATGCTGTCCGCGGAGGAAGCCCGGCGCATTCACGGTGAGACCGTGCCGCTGGATGCGTCGCCGGGCGGAGCGGGCAAAATGGGGTTCACGTTACGCGTGCCGTGCGGCGTGGTCGTCGCCATCAGCCCCTTCAATTTTCCGCTGAATCTCGTGGTCCACAAGGTGGCGCCGGCGATTGCGGCGGGCAACGCGGTCGTCATCAAGCCGCCGTCGAGCACGCCGTTGTCGGCGCTGAAGCTCACGGAACTGCTGCTGGAGTGCGGGATGCCACCGGAGGCGATCTCGTGTTTGACGGGACCGGGTGGCGAACTTGGTGATGCGCTTTGCCGCGACAAACGCGTGCGCAAGATCACGTTCACGGGTAGCGTGCCGGTCGGCGAACGAATTTGCCAGATGGCCGGCGTGAAGAAAGTCACGATGGAACTGGGCAGCAACTCGCCGATCATCGTGATGCCCGATGCGGATGTGAACAAGGTCGCGGAAGCGGTCGCGGCCACCGGGTATTCGAACGCGGGACAAGTCTGCATCTCGACGCAACGGGTGATTGCGCAACGGAAAGTTTACGAAGACGTGTTGGCGGCGACGAAGCCGAAGGTCGAAGGGCTGACGACGGGCAATCCACTGGATGAGAAGACAAAAGTTGGCCCGATGATTCGCGAGGAGGAAGCGCGGCGCGTCGAACAATGGGTGCAGGAAGCGGTGAAGGGCGGAGGGCGCGTGGTGACGGGCGGCGCGCGTCGGGGGGCGATTTACGCGCCGACGATCGTTGCCGATACGAAGCCTGAGATGCGCGTATCATGTGAGGAGTTGTTTGGTCCGGTGGTGGCATTCACAACGTTCGACGATGTTGATGAGGCGCTAGCCCTGGCCAACGACAGCCGATTCGGGCTTGCCGCCGGGGTGTTCACGGAGAGCCTGGACACGGCAATGAAGTTTGCCCGGGAGCTGCAAACCGGCAATATTCACATCAACTGGGGGCCGCAGTGGCGGGCCGACCTGATGCCCTACGGGGGCCTGAAAGAAAGCGGCTTCGGGAAGGAAGGGCCGCGGTATGCGGTGCAGGAGATGACCGAACTAAAAATGGTCGTTTTTCACCTAAGAGATTGAAAGTGTTGACGTTATTGTGAATGTTGTGCTAGAAGTCTGTCAAATGATTGGGAGGCTGTAAGGGGGTAAACGCAAGCTCACAGTCAGAATCTATGCGAACGTTGGCACAGCCATGGTCGGGAGGCGCGTCAGGCGTGGACACGCAGCTACAGAATCAGAGCCTCAGGGTCGAACGCAAGCATTTCACATTCGACCTGAGAGAGAACCCGCGGGGCCGTTTCTTGAGGATCATCGAGGAGGTTAATGGTCGCCGTGACGCCATCATCATCCCCCTGACGGGACTCGAAGATTTCCGCGATCAGCTGAACGAGATCATCAAGTTCAGCAAGACTCTCACTCCGAAGCCGTAGGCTCCAGATCCCGCCGCGCAGAGTTGCACAGAGAACCGAGACATACGTTCTCGGGGTGGATTGCTTTGGAGTCTCACTCGTTCTTACCTTCTGTGATTTGCCGGATGGCGGTTTGTGCCTGCTCTCGCGCGACCGGATCCTGGTCGCTAAGCAAGACAGCCAGCGCGTTGGTGCCCGCCGCGAGGCCGCATTCACCGAGCGCTTGAGCGGCCAGACGACGGACTTCAGCGTCCTTGCTTTCGGCGGCGGTGACCAACGGATCCAGGGCGGCGGGATCATGGAGTTTGGCCAGCGCAGCCGCAATCGCAAATTTGTCCACCGGTGCGGCCGATTCGAGGACGCGCAGCAGGGAAGAACGGGCCGACTCTGTCGCCAGATCGTGAAGCGCGCTCCTTGCGCTGTAGCGCACGTTGCCGTCCGGATCCTGCAGCAATTGAACCAACCACCCAACCGCGCGCGCATCGCCGATTTTGCCGATGGCTTTGGCGCTCTCCGCGCGTACGAACCAGTTGTCATCGGTCAGCAGCCGAAACAGCGGCTTGAGCGCCGCGGGATTATTGAGCTGCCCCAGCGCACGCGCGCAATAACCCCGCACCCAGGGATCGGAGTCATCCAGGGCCCGGGTGAGCTCGTGCAAGTCGCTTACGTTGGGCTGCTCGGAAACGAGCTTGGCGGCATTCTCACGGACAATGCGGTCGCGATGACGCAGGATCTCCGGAATGATTGGCTGACCGGCGGGGACGTGCTGCAGGGCGAGCGCCGCCAGATCGGGGCGTTCCTGGCGGAGCAGAACCACGACACGCATACGCAAAAAAGGCGCGGAATCGGGATGTTGCCGTAGATAACTCTCGACAATGTCGAAGGCATTTTGGGCACGGCCTTCATCCAACAGCGTGTTTGCCCTGCTGAGCGCAGTCCGCTCGGGACGTGGCGCGCAACTAGTGAACAATAAGACGATCATCAATGGAACTAGACGCGGCATAACGAATAAACTAACAAGTCCACGGCAGCCTGGCGAGTGCTCGGTCCCCAATCTGATTTCGGCGACATCTTTGTCGCTGTGCGCAACGTGGTCAAGAGTGAACTGTGTTGCCGCCCATGGGGCTTCGGGGTTGACACACCTTCCGACGGCCCGTAGAGTAGCGGTACTATGCTGGGGTCGACATTGAGCGAGCGCGCTTCCCACACAGCGCATTCCGGGCGAAATCTGTTGGAATTGCTGGAACCGATTGCGGCTGAATTGCCTCGGGTGGAGATGGCCCTGGCCAGTCAGGTCAGCGGTTTTGATCCCCGTCTTGGTGAGTACATACAGTATATCCTCGGGGGAACGGGTAAACGTCTTCGCCCAAGCCTCGCGCTGTTGGCAGGCGGAGCGACTGGCGGGGTCACTGAAGAGCACATCACTCTCGCGGTAATCGTCGAGCTAATCCATGTCGCCACGTTGGTACACGACGACGTGCTGGACGAGGCGGAACTGAGACACCGGCTTCCTACATCTAACTCACGATGGGGCAACGAGATAAGCGTATTGCTAGGTGATTGCTTGTTTGCCCATGCGTTGCGGCTCGCTGCAAGTTACCCGACCACAGAGGTTTGCCGCAGGGTCAGCGAGGCCACCAACACCGTTTGTTCAGGCGAAATAGTGCAGACCCAGCGGCGTTTCGACCTTGATCTGACCCTCGACCAGTATCTGGACATCATTAACATGAAAACCGGGGCGCTTTTCTCGGTGAGTTGTGAATTGGGTGCTGTTTTGAACGGTGCGCCCGCCACAGTGGTCAAATCGATGCGTGAATTCGGGACCGATCTCGGAATCGCGTACCAGATTTATGACGACTGCGTGGATATTTTTGGTCAGGAACGACAAGCTGGAAAATCGCTCGGAACTGATATGAAGAAGGGAAAGCTGACTTTGCCATTTCTTCTGCTGCTGCAACACGTTGGTTCGGACAGCCGCCAAGAGCTCGGTGCGATGATGCTCCGAAACGACCAGCAGGAGCAACAGCGTTTGCTGCGGCTGGTTCTGGGCAACGGCGTGGTCGGCGAGTCACTGGCAGCGATTGACAAGTACATTGCGCGCGCCCGGACGGGTCTTTCGGCCCTGCCCTCCAACGTATACGCCAGAACGCTCTTGGCACTCACAGATTATCTCTTGGGACAGAGCCGGTCGCTCCTTCGGGAAGCGGCCACGGCATAGCCCGTCGGGGCTCCGGGGACATCAGTCGTTAGCGCTATGAAGCTTAAGGAAACACTAAAACTCGGTGGCGGGTTGCTGCGCAGGTCGAATCCATCCGCGCCCGTGTCCACGCCCACGACAGAGCGCGAGATCGACCTCCAACACGAAGACGACGAAGTGCTCGTCCGTAGCACCCAGAAAGGCGACAGCGCCGCCTTCGATATTCTGGTGGAGCGTTACAGGGAACGGCTGTACGCGACGGTCTATCACATGACGGCAAACCACGAGGATGCCAACGATCTGGTGCAGGACACGTTCATCAAGGCGTTCAAGAGCCTCAACAGTTTTCGCGGTCAGTCGAGTTTCTACACCTGGGTCTATCGCATTGCGGTCAATCGCACGATCAACTTCATCAAGCGGCGCAAGACCCGCAACCAATACAGCCTGGATGATTTGGACAGCTCGATACAGACGGACCCCGATCTCGTGGAAATGATGTCGCACGTCACGCCGCGGCGTGAGGTGGGCCTGACAGAACTTCACGAAAAATTGAACGAAGCCCTGCAAAAACTGTCTGAATCACATAGAGCGGTGGTGACCATGCACGACGTACAAGGGATGACGCACGCGGACATCGCGAAGGTGATGAGGTGTTCGGAGGGTACCGTCCGGTCACGGCTCTTTTACGCCCGACAGCAGTTGCAGGGTATGCTCAGCGACTATTTGTGAACGACGCCATGAATTGCAAGAAGGCACAACAATTGTTCGATGA
>JBGPVO010000080.1:0-6746 GCA_041491705.1 Verrucomicrobiia bacterium | reverse complement strand
GGGCCTGGTCGGAGAAGCTTCGCGCCCAGCCGTGGTCGGAGGCCTTCGTGTTCTTCAAGCACGAGGACGAGGGCACCGGCCCCCGGCTCGCAGAGATGCTGCTGAAGATCTGCGAAGGCGGTTAACCCCGTCGCCAGAGAGCGAGCGAAAACGCTCATCAAGACTCAGGATCTGGCAGCCGACGAAGTGATCAAAAAGATTTACCCCACAAGTGATCAGCCAGACAAAGATCAACTTAAGAAGGCAATCACGGGAACCGCATTGGAAGAACAGTTTGAGCCCATCTCCAAGCTCAACAAAACCCAGTTCAACAAGAAGCTTCACAGCGCTTGGAGCGATTTGGCCATCGAAATGAAAGACAACCTGAGTAAATAGGAAAGGCTCAACCGATGAACAATTATTATCTGGATGTGTGCGGTTCCAAGGAATTGGCCGATATGCGTCTTGCTTACCATGCGGAAAAGAAACGGCTGAATCCGAAAAAGGAACAGGTTGCCGCCGCGACTGCCACCAAAGTAACGGGGCAACCCGACACTCCCCAAGTGAAAACCTGTATTGCAGCCGAGGGTGATGATCTTTGGATCGTCACAGCCGAAGAGCCTGCTGAATAGCAGCCAACTCACAACGCTATCTATGGACGTAACCAAACCTGAATTTCTCGATCCCGTTGAATTCACTCAAAAGGGGGACGGGATCAATTTCACGGTTCACTCCACGTTCAGGTTTAGAACTAATAAGGACGAGATCGTTATTGTAGAAGCACCTTTCGATACCGACCTCGCCAGCATCCCAGATTTCGCCATCATCGGCGCAGGATTTATGCTCGTATGGATGCTGTTTGCGATGTACTGGCCGTGGAAACTAGCTAAGCACGTTGGAATGCCGGTGGTGATCGCAAATTTCGTCCTCGTTTTGATCAGCGGCAAGCTGAAACATTATGGCAAATACACCAACGCAGCGATTGTTCATGATTATCTCTATAAACGCAACCCGAACGGCTGGTCTCGTTGGTATTGCGATTGGGTCTTAAATGAAGCAATGGGCTGCTGCAAGGTAGCGAGATGGCAACGAGTGGTCATTTATCTCGGCGTTGTGTTGTGCGGGTTACCGGCGTGGTTGTCGCACCGACATTCTCGCAAAGACTATCGGAACCGGCAATGACCGGAACACGAAAGGCGGGACCTTTTTGGACAGGTGACAGCCCGAACGATCAGGGCCAGCCTGCTCCTAAAGAAGCTCAGACAAGCGCCGTGTGAGGGCACACGGCCTACAGAATCTCCTCGGAACTCAGAGGGTCTTTGTAAATTGGCGGAGGCGGCGTGGGCGATGGACGTGACATGCTTGGGGGCATTCAGGTCGCCATGACGGGGTGTGACTCCGAGCGTCAGCAGTGCTCGCACGAGGAGGTCCAGCGAGATGCACAGGGCGGGGCCAACACGGCGACAGAGCGCCGTGGCTACAAGAAAGGCGTGCCCTACCACTCGCCCGTGTTGCACGACACGCGACGTTTTTATCGGATTTGGGGGTTGACTTTTATATCGATTTCCGATATATTCGCCGTGCCATGAAAAGACTTTGTATTCGGTATGATGGACGGCTTGGGGATTGGGGATCACGATTGTTCTTTGATATAGGAGAAAGAGGCGGTTTTGCACTCGCTCGGCTCGCCCGGGTGGGCCGCCCCGACCTCGGAGTCGGGGTGAACCTGCGGCGTTGCGTCTCCTCCGAAGGCATTCGGAGTTGGCTTTGACAGGGCCGGAGTAGGGGGAACGAAAATGGGTGAAATTGCGAAACGAACCCAAACTCGCGGCCCGCAGTTAGACGCTGAACTTGTTGAGTGATAGAATGTTGAGTAAATCCAGCCGCCTCGAGTCGCTGTCGAAAACGAACCCAAAATCGGTGTAAGTTTCGGTGTTGCGGCGGAGGTTTACGAGAGCACTTCTACCAAGTTTCCGTCTCGACGCGGCGAAGCCCACCGTGCAAGAATGTCCCATACCGTCGTCACCGTGACAGAGTCCGTGCAAATCGAAAACGCCATCACGACACAACGCGAACCGGACCACGGCCTGTGGGGTGCGGTCGTTTGCATGGTTGTCGGCCTGACCGTGCTGCGCTTCCTGCTGTGCGGCATCATCGAACTCTTGCCCGAAGAAGCATACTACTGGACGTACTCGCAACATCCCGCGCTCGGCTATTACGACCACCCGCCGATGGTCGCGTGGGTCATCGCTGTCGGGACGACGCTATTCGGCGACACGGCCCTGGGCGTGCGCTTTGTTACTTTTCTGCTGTGGATCGCCTCCGCCGGCCTGTTGTTTTTGACGGCGCGTATGTGGTTTGGACGGCGAACGGCGCTGATGGCGACCCTGTTCTTCACGCTGCTACCCATCTACGTCGGCACGGGGTTGATCGTGACTCCCGATGGTCCGCTGGTGTTCTTCTGGCTGGCGACGTTGTACCTGATTTCCAGCGCCCTGCATACCGGCCGCGGCGGCTACTGGCTGCTGGCGGGCGTCACCTTCGGTGGCGCGCTGCTCTCCAAGTACTATGCGTTGCTGCTGGCGCCATCGCTGCTGTGGTTCCTGCTGCTGTCGCCAAAGTATCGCCACTGGCTTCGCCGTCCCCAGCCCTGGCTGGCGCTGCCCATCGCGCTGCTGGTATTCAGCCCGGTTATCATTTGGAATGCGCACCACGAGTGGGCTTCGTTCCTCTTTCAATCCACGCGCACCGCCGGAACGCCGAAGAACACCCTGCGAGACGCGCCGCTCTTCTGGCTCGTTCAACTCGGCGTAACCACACCGGTGTTCTTTGCGCTGTTCGCTTGTGCCGCGGCCCGCGGGATCCGTCGCGGCTGGCTGCAGCGCGATGACCGTTGGAATTTTGTCGCCTCGTTCTCACTGCCGTTGTTCCTGCTCTTTGCCGCCGCCAGTTTCAAGACGCAGATCCACGTGAACTGGACGGCGCCCGTGTTTCTGGCGCTGATGCCCGGCGCGGCGGCCATCGCGCTCGATGGTCTCGGCAGTACCGACCCGGCACGTGCCAAATGGTGGCGCGTGGGCGCGTGGGTGGCGATCGCCATGTGCGCGCTGGCCATTGTATTGGGCCACACGAGCCTGGCGTGGGGGGTTCCCAAGTCTCTGGCGTACACGCGGGCCGGCGGTTGGCGCGCAGTCGCCCAGGAAGTGGACGCGGCGCGCACACAGGTGCGGAAGGATACGAATCAAGAGCCGTTCGTGCTGGGGATGGAGAAGTACAACATCGCGGCCGAAATTGGCTTTTACCTGCGTGCGCCCAACGAATGCGTCAACATGTACGCCACCGGTGCCCAGGGGTTGGGCTACCGTTACTGGACGGACCTGGGCAAATTCGAAGGCCGGCCCGCCATTGCGGTGCTCCCCAAGCCCAACAATGATTTGATGAACGAGCTTCGCTCGCATTTCGAGCGCGTCGGAGGACCCCGCCGTGTGCGGGTGCCGATGCATACGGGACTGTATCGCGACGTGTATCTCGTGATCTGCCTCGGGTACCATTCGGCGGAGTGGAAGCCGCCCGATTTGAACCGCCCCACCGAGTGAACTGGCAATGCATGCCGCGTTCCCTGGATTAAAATCACGCTTTCGTTCGTGGTCGTTTCGTTGTATGGTTTCGTTGTGAAAGTACGGGAGTCGCATTGTGGGTGAATCTTCCAAAGGAATCTCCGTCGGTTGCGCGAATGATTGGGTTCACGTTCGCGTCGTGGGACGCGGCACATTTCAGAACAGCCAGCCATTACGCCAGTTCGCCATGGAGAAGATCGACCAGGGGAAACAGGAATTCGCCGTGGATCTGGGCCAGTGCCAGGGCATGGATAGCACGTTTCTCGGTGTGTTGGCGGGCATTGGCCTGCGTTTGCGGCAAGACGGCCGCCCCGCCACCGTCCACGTCGTCAACATCAGTTCCCACAATCTGGAATTGCTGCAAACACTCGGACTGGACCGGCTGTTCACCATGAACTCCAACACCTCGCCGCCCCTGGCGGAAGCCGAGTACCGGAAACTGCCTGACACTGATATCGCGCATCTCTCGCACCCGTTGGACAAGGACGAGACCACGGACCTCATGATCGAGGCGCACGACAATCTCATCCGCGCCGACGAACGAAACGCAACGAAGTTCAAGGAGCTAACCAGATTCCTGCGCGAGGCCGTCGAGCGGCGTCACCGGAACGTGGAGCGCAAGGAATAGTTGGGCCGGGGGGTGTGACAGGACGCCACCCGCCACGCAAGACAATGACGGTCAACTAACGAAGGGGAGGACGCAGTCAGAATGAAAGATTTCCGGATCGATCAAGAGCCCCGCGGCCCCGTGCAACTCATTCGCCTGAGCGGCTCGCTGGATATGTATTCGTTTCCTCGCCTTGAAGGGCAACTCCTCGCCCTGTTCCAAGAGGGCCGGTACTACGTGGTTCTCGACTGCCGCGAACTCGACTATATCGGCAGCGCCGGTCTCGGCGCCCTCATCGGTTTCGCCAAGCAGGCGCGCGAACATAACGGTGACGTCCGTCTGCTCAACGTTCCCGATCGCATTTACAAAATTATCGAGTTGCTCGGCTTTACCAAGGTTCTCAGGGTGCATAACACGGAGGAGGACGCCGTCGCCAGTTTCGAAACGAAGTAAGCCTTTCACGTCGAGGGCCACATGGATTTGCCAAATGATATTCGCCGCAAAGAGTCGACTGACAAGCTGCTGCTCCAGACGCCGGGCCACGTAAGCTACCTCGCCTACATCCGTGTCATCGTCGGCGACCTGGCCCGCAAGATCGGGTTCGACGAGCAGGAAGTCGCCAAGATTGAGATGGCCGTCGACGAAGCCTGCTCCAACGTCGTCAAGCACGCCTATTCACCCGACAAGGAGTGGTGCTGGCAGCACTGCGATCCCGAGATTCGTCTGGACATCCGAAGGGAAGGCGCCCGGCTGGTTATCGAGATCAACGACCACGGTCAACGCTTCGACTTCGCCAACTACCGTTCGGCCGACATGGAGGATCGCCTTCGGGAAATGAAGCGCGGCGGCTACGGCGTTCTCATCATGCGCAATTTCATGGACGAAGTGCAGTACAGCTCCAACGATCAAACCGGCAATACCCTGCGGATGGTCAAATACTTGAAAAAAACGTAGCTCTCCCCCATGGTAGCTTCAGTAGGGTTTTTATGACCGCGAAGAACAAACACTCCAAACGTGCGCCGACCGAAGGCGAAAGGTCCCCATCGACCAGGGACGAGGCCGTGACTGCAGCCTCGGCGAAGGAAGAGCCGGAGGTCGACTCCATATCACTGGAAGAATACCGTGAGCTGAAGGCAACGGCCGCGAAGGCCGACGAGAACTGGGACAAGTTTCTCCGCGCTGCCGCCGATCTCGACAACTATCGTAAACGCGTTGCGCGCGAGAAGGAGGAACTGGCCCGCTTCACCTCCGAGCGCGTCGTGGCCGCGCTGCTACCCGCGCTCGACAACCTGGAACGCGCCATCGATGCCGCGCAACAGCACGGCACGGAGAACTCCTCGCTTCTCGAAGGCATCACCCAGGTCTGCAGCCAGTTTCGTCGTACGCTCACGGAATTTGGGCTCAAGGAAATTGCCGCCAACGCAGGCCACCCATTCGACCCGAACCTCCACGAGGCCGTCAGCCACGTCGAGTCCGGCGAACACCCCGAAGGCCACGTGGTTGAGCAACTCCAGCGGGGCTACAAACTCGCCGACCGCCTCCTGCGTCCCGCGCGCGTTATTGTCAGCAAAGGGTTACCCGCTGCGGCGGGGCCATCCGCCGAAGCCGATTCTTCCGGGAAGGTGGAACCGGCTCCTGAGACTCCAGAATGACCAAGCGCGATTACTACGACGTGCTTGGCATCGGACGGGAAGCTTCGGAAGAGGAAATCAAGAAGGCCTACCGCAAACTCGCGCTCAAGTATCATCCCGATAAGAATCCGGGTAACAAGGAGGCCGAGGAAAAATTCAAGGAACTCGGCGAGGCGTACGAGATCCTCAGCGATGCGCAGAAGCGGGCCGCGTATGACCGCTTTGGCCACGCCGCGTTTGCGCCAGGTGCCGGTGTGCGGCCCGGCGCTGGCCAGCAATGGGGCGGATTCCATGATCCTCGTGATATCTTCGAGGAATTCTTCCGCGGCGCGAGCTTTGGTGGCGGTCTCGACGACATCCTGGAGCAGGCGTTTGGCGGTGGGGGCGGTGGCCGACGCTCCCGCGGTGGCGCGCAACGCGGCAACGACCTGCGCTACGATTTGGAGATCGACCTCGAAGACGCGGCGCGCGGCCTTGAAAAGGAGATCACGTTCACCAAGCTCGACACGTGCGCCGAGTGCGGCGGACGCGGGTCCGCCGAAGGCGGGAAGGCCGAGACCTGCCCGACGTGCCACGGCCAGGGCCAGGTGGCCCATTCACGCGGTTTTTTTACGGTCGCGTCGACGTGTCCGCGCTGCAACGGGAGTGGCCAGATTCTCACGAATCCGTGCAAACATTGCGGCGGCGAAGGCCGTGTCCAACATCGCACCAAACTCAAGGTCCGCATCCCGGCCGGCATCGAAGACGGTTCGCGCCTGCGCAGTTCCGGCAATGGCGAAGCGGGCATGCGTAGCGGCCCGTCAGGCGACCTCTACGTCGTTGTCCACGTCCGCGAACACGACATTTTTTCGCGTCACGGCGACGACCTGTTGTGCGAAGTGCCGGTCGGTTTTCCAACCGCGGCGCTCGGTG
>JBGPVO010000079.1:0-6824 GCA_041491705.1 Verrucomicrobiia bacterium | reverse complement strand
CCACACTCGTGTTGGCGCTGGCGGCCAGGGCTGACCCGGTCGAAGCTGCGGAGATTTCCAATCACGCGGCGGGCATGGTCGTCGGCAAGGTGGGTACCGCCACGTGTTCGCCGGATGAATTGATGACGAGCTTCGCCAGAAACCGGCGCTGAGCCCGGTTAGCTGCGGATCGCTTCCTCTTCGGCCTTGAGCCGTTCCAACTCGGGTTTCACGTGTTTGTCCCGGCAATCGGGACAGATGCCGTGTGTGAATTGTGCCTCCGAGTGCTCGGAGATGTAGGCGTCCACCTGCTGCCAGTAGTTTTGATCATTGCGAATCTTTTTGCAGTAGCAGCAAATGGGCAACAACCCTTGCAGCAGTTTGACATTCGCGAAGGCCAGTTCGAGTTCCTTCACGCGCGCCGCCAGTTCCGCTTGCAGCCGAAGAATGCGCTCGCCCGCGTTGATTCGCGCTTTCAATTCGGCGCGGTCGAAGGGCTTGACGACGTAATCGTCCGCGCCCGCCGTGAGACCTTCGACAATGTCTTCTTTGCGGCCCTTGGCTGTGAGCAGAACAATATACAGAAGCCGATCCCCCGCCGTCGCGCGCGCCTTGAGGCACACTTCCGCGCCATCCATGCCCGGCATCATCCAATCCAGAATCGCCAGCGACGGCGCATCGGGGTGGCGCAGGATTTCAAGCGCCTGCAACCCATCGGTGGTCATGATAACCTCGTACCCCCACTTGACCAGGGTCGCCTCCAGCAAACGGCGTGACACGGCATCGTCTTCAGCAATCAAGATTCGCACAGCACGGCCTCCTTTTGATATTCGGCCAGCGCGCTCGTCAGCCGCCCGACTTCCTTCTGCAACTCGGCCGCCACCGGGCCCGCCTGACCGAAGTCCCCGCGCGCCCCGATACTCTCGAGCGTTTGCGCCACCCGGCGCGCCGGCTCGGCGCAGAACGCCGCCACCGATCCCTTCAGTGAATGTGCGGATCGCTCGAGCACCTTCGCGTCGCGCCGCGCGATTGACTGCTGGATTTGGTCGAGCAGAATTGCCGATTCAGTTATGAATAATCCCACCAGTTCGTTGAAAAGTTCCGTGTCGCCATCGAGCATGGCCACCGCCCCGTCGCGGTCAAACACCCTGGCGCTGGGGGTCACCTCATCGGCGGGGAGCTTCTCTTCGAACCTGGTGATCGCCGATGGCGTCAGCACCAGGCCCTCAATCGCTTCGAACAACACGCGGGATTGAATCGGTTTCGAGACGTACGCGTCCATCCCCGCGTCCAGGCATCGTTCACGGTCGCCTTTCAGCGCGTGCGCGGTCATCGCGATGATCGGAATATGTCCGCCGGTCGTCTTCTCACGCTCGCGGATGTGCGCGGTGGCCTCGAAGCCACTCATCTCGGGCATCTGCGCATCCATGAGCACCACATCGTATTTGCCCCGTTCCAGCGCGGCCAGGGCTTCCACGCCATTGTTGGCCACCACGAGGGTGTGGCCCCGTTTCTCCATCAGCTTGAGTACCAGACGCTGGTTGACGGGATTGTCCTCAGCCAGCAGGACTCGCAGACCTCGCGACGGACACGACACGGACGGCTTTGCGACCGCGACCGGCGGTTCGATAGTCTTGCTGCGTCCCCCGATTGCAGTGGCGACGACGTCGAAAAGTTCGGACTGCTTGATGGGTTTGCTCAAGTAACCCGCCAATTTCCTTTCCCGGCACCGGGCGGCGATGCTGGCATCGCCCGTCGATGAGAGCATGATCAACCTGGTTTGGGCCAGATCCTGGTCCTGAAGAATCTGCTCCGCCAAACCGAAGCCGTCCGTCCCCGGCATCACGCAATCCAACAACACCAACCGGTACGGTTCGCCGCGTGCGTGCGCCTTCTTCATCGCGGCGAACGCCGTTGCGGCGTCCCCGGCGCTCGCTGGCTTCATACGCCAACCACGCAGTATCTCCTCCAGGATGCGCCGGTTCGTGGCGTTGTCATCAACGACAAGCGCCGGGAGACCGTCCCAATCGGCGGTTTCTGCCTGCGGCCGGGACACAGGGTTCTTCGACGGGCGGACATGCGCGGTGAAATGAAACGTGCTGCCCTTGCCCACATCGCTGTCCACCCAGATGCTCCCCCCCATCATCTTGACCAACTGTGAGGAAATCGCCAGTCCCAGGCCCGTCCCGCCGTACTTGCGCGTGGTCGAACTATCCGCTTGCGAGAACGCCTCGAAAATAACGTCCTGTTTGTCTGTGGGTATGCCAATACCGGTGTCGCACACAGAGAAGCGCAGGCAGATGTCGTCACCCGTCCGTCCTTCCAACGTGGCTTCGACGACCACCTCACCCTGCTCGGTGAACTTGATGGCATTGCCGATGAGATTGACAATGATCTGCCGCAGACGAACGGGGTCGCCGACCAGGTCGTCGGGCACTTCAGGCAGAACGTGCGCTGCCAGCTCAAGCCCCTTCTGGTGGGCGCGAACGGCCAGGGTTTTGAGGGTGTCGCCGAGACTGTCGCGGAGACTAAAGTCGATGGGGTCGAGGTCGAGTTTTCCTGCCTCGATCTTGGAGAAATCAAGGATGTCATTGATCAATTGAAGCAACGTCTCCGCCGAGAGCCTGACGGTGTCCAGATATTCGCGTTGGTCAGGAGATAGCTCGGTGTCCAAGGCCAGATCGGTCATGCCGATGATCCCGTTCATCGGCGTGCGGATCTCGTGGCTCATGTTCGCGAGGAACTCGCTCTTGGTACGAGTGGCGGACTCGGCCTTTTCCTTCGCGCCCCGCAGCGCTTCATCTTGTTGCTGGATGCGCTGGAGCATTTCGTTGAACTCCTCCGCCAGCAACCCGATTTCGTCGTCCGAGGACTTGACGACGCGCTCCGAATAGTCGTGCGTTTCCGAGACCGTACGCGCTGAGTGAACGAGATCAAGGATTGGCCCCGAGATCAACCGCTGCAGCCGTGAGGAAAGCAACAGCGACACCAGCCATGAGAGCAGCACAATGATTGCGACCATCCGCACATCCTCCATCAGGCGCCCGTAGAGCCAGCGCAAGTCGGATCGGATGAACACGGTGCCCGCCTTTTTCCCCTGGAGAAGGATCGGCTGGTACAATACGAGGTGACCGCCCTCAATGCGGTCGATATCGTCCTCCAATAGCTCGGGCACTTCGCGCTGGGTCTTGACGTCGTCTCGAACGTACTTGATCAACAGCTTTCCGTCCTTGCTGTACACGCACGCCAGAACGATCGGCCGTTGCTTGCTGGCCCATGAGTTGACTTCCTTGATCACTTTGGGATCGGAGATTTCCCGCCCTGCAGCCTGCTCCTCACCGATCATTTCAGCCAGCACGGAAAGGTCACGGCTCATTTGGTGGCGATAATTGAGCAGTTCGTACAACCCAAACGCCAAACAAGCCAGGACCACGGCTCCCGTGCTCGTGAGCATCGTGATCCACATCAGCTTGCCGCGAATCGATTTGTTGGCGATCACACTCGTCACTGCAATTCCCTTCAGTTCGGTCCTGCCGTGTCCACCGCGTCTGCTGCATCCAACTTGCTGACGCCACCGTGGTTCAAATGCCAGTCCATCAGCAGTCAATTAAGCAACACGGATGCCATGTGAGCGTCAGCCCCATACTTTCTCGCAAATGCGCGCAAATCCCATCGACGCGAGAATCCAAGCCCGTCCGGAATACGGAAAATCGTTGGGAGTGATGGAGCCAAGCCGCGACCGCGTACAATCCTGAACACCCCGGCCACGGCCCGAAAAGGCTGCGATATGGATATGCCCGGACGCGCGCCTTGCGTCCCGGGTCGATTGTGTGACTACGACAGGGCCTTCCGGCGTGGCACTACACCACGGACAGGTCGGTGGCCGCGTTGCTTCCCCGCCCGAGATGTCGATCAATACATTCGACAACTTTCGCGAGACTGGCCGGCTTGGAAAGGAATTCATAGCCCCCGCGCAACACCGAATTGGCGCTGTCCTCTCGCCCGGAAACGAGCGACGTCAGGAAGATGATCGGCGTCGAGCGTAGAGAAACATCGTTGTGAATGTGGAAGGCCACGTCACCGCCATCGGCTTCAGGCATGCACACATCGAGCAGTATCACGGCGGGTCTAAACTCGCGCGCACAGTTGTGGGCGCGCGTCGCGACGTTTTCGACCTTCACTTGGAACGACCCCGTCTTCTCCAGCCCCAGCGCGAGCAGCCGGCTCGCCGCCAGATCGTCGTCGACAATGAGAACTTTTGTCTTGGTCATAAATACATTCGTCCTTCCGCAACATCCTTGGGGAGCAGCTTGCGTTCCATCTACGCCGCGCCAACCGAGGCCTGAATGGGTTCAGCAGGTGCTGGAACTGCCGCCATGACACGGGCAATCGCTTGTCGCAATGCAGTCTGCGTGATTGGTTTGCGCAGAATCAAGTCAGGTTGGTACATCGGCTCGATCCCATCCATGGGCATGTCCGCAAAACCCGTGACCATGAGGACCGGCGTATGGGGAGATGTTTTCTTGATGGCGCTGGTCATCTGGTCGCCGCTCATGTCGGGCATCGCCCGATCCGCAACCACCACGTCGAAGTGCCCGTGTTGGAACCGTTCGATTGCCTGACGACCATTCTCCGCCGTTTCGACCAAGTGCCCGTCACCCCGCAAGTATTCCGCCTCGATGTCACGCACCTGCGGCTCGTCCTCGACGACCAGTACCCGTAGCGGCCGCAGGCTCGCGGCGCCACCGGTGGGGAGTTCACCACCCGCCGCCGGCAGCGCGGGAAACCGAATGACCACAACCGTGCCCTTGCCCACCTCACTCTGAATGTCGATCGAACCGCCATGCCGCTGCACGATACCGTACACGATCGCCAACCCAAGGCCCGTGCCGCGTTCGCCCTTCGTACTAAAAAACGGTTCGAAGCAATGTTGCCGGACTTCCTCTGTCATGCCCCGACCGGTGTCGCGCACCTCGATGACAACCGTTTCGCCTTCGGTGCCGGTGGCGACAGTGACCGCGCCGCCGTGGGGCATCGCATCGACGGCGTTGAACAACAGATTGATCACCACCTCCCGCACGTCTGTCTCGCTGCCGCGGATGGATGGCACCTCGCGCAATGCGGTCTCCACCACCACGGTCGCGCCGCTGGCCATCATTTGATCTTTCCACCTCGGTTGTGACAGTGCGATGGCCTGGGCGACTGCCTCGTTGACGTCGATGGCCTGGTAGACTTCCGATTCCTTCCGATGACGATAGAACTCGCGGAGGCGGTTGACGATGTTGACGGCTTCCTGCGCCGCGGCGTTGGTCATCTGCAGGTACTTCTTGACCTTTTCCGTGTCGTTAAGGTTTTCGGGCCACGCGAGCAGCAGTTCGTTAAAGCCCAGTATCTTCGCCAGCACGTTGTTGAAATCGTGCGCGACGCCGCTCGCCATTTGCGCCAGGGCCCGCAACCGTTCCTGTCGAACGACCTGCTGCTGCATCTCGCGCAACTCAGCCACGGTGTGGGCGAGTTGGCGCGTGCTTTCGCGCAGCGATTGTTCCGTTTGCTTGCGAGCGCTGATGTCATGCACACTGAGCAGTAACACAGGACCCTTGGGACAATGGACGAGACGCGCGCTTCCCTCGCACAAGAGTTCGCTGCCATCGGGACGCAGAAAACGAATCTCACGACCGGGTTCGTTTACGGCAGCCGTGATGGCATACCCGTCCGCCGGTGCGCATGTCGGCCGCAACTCGGGACACAATTCCAAGAACTCACGCGCGGCAAGTTCGTTCGCTGTGCGCCCACTCAGGCGCACCGCCATTTGGTTGGCCTCGATAATCCGCAGCGTGTTGGACTCGAGCAAAAAGATGGCGTCCCCCGATGAGTCAAACAATGCGTGGTAATCGTGTTCGGAAAGGTGGACGTTGTCCTCCACCACCATGCCCACCACAATCCACAACGCCAATATGGCCGAGGTCAGGTACGCTCCCGCCATCAACACCTGCGAGTTACTCGCCAGCGGGAATCCGACCAAATGCACGCCCCACACCAGGAACCCGGTTCCGAGAATGATGCTGCCGCGAGACCCCCGACGGGTGCGCATGTACAGGAGGCCGGTGTACACACCTGCCCCGGCCAACAGCAGGAATATCGGCAGCGTGAGCCAGAGCCCGTCTTGGACCCGATACGCGGCGAAATAACTCCAGATGACAATCAGCACTGTCCCCAGTGCGAGTTCGCGTTGGCTGCGTTTCATGCCCGTCAGGTGAAAGCTGCCCCAGAACACGAACAGGGCACTGACCCCTATGCACGCGCGCGAGATCATCGTCAGGAATGGCGCATGGAACCATTCCTGCAGTCCGATCGACGCCGCAAGGTACACCGAGTAGAACATCCAGGCGACCGTCCACAAGCTCAGGTGGTACCGCCGTGTCGCGTAGTTCATGTACGTGAACAACACGATCACCATCCATACGGTGATCAACGCCAGCACCAGCGCCGACTTGATCCATTCTGGCGGGAACAGAAGAATGGACTGATCGGGGAAGTTCATGCTGAATAGCTTGGTCATGACTCACTTCCTCCACTGGCCCCAAGCCCCGGCCCATCGCCATCCAAGAGCGCAGCCCGGGCCACCAGAATGGCGCCGATGGTAGACAGGATTCTGCGGCGAAGCGTCATGGCAGACTTTCCTCTCGGCCGAAATTTGAAACGATTATTAACATCGCACGACTTACTTGGCTTCCATCCAGACCACCAAAAACACAGGTCTGCCATCAGGAAGTGCAATAACTGTGCCATTACGAAGCAGATGCACGGATGCGACCGCCCCCCCCCCCCACGCTGGCCCATGCCTT
>JBGPVO010000078.1:0-6894 GCA_041491705.1 Verrucomicrobiia bacterium | reverse complement strand
GCTGGTCCTCGAATCGTTCGTCAGCGACAGGAGGGCGGCATGAGATTCTGGTGGATACTACTCCTGCTGCCCGGCGTGGCGCTGGCCAAGACCGAGAGCTGGCCCCAATTGTACAATACAGGCGTGACGGCGTACGAGAGTAACGACTTCGCGCGGGCGTCGACATTGTTCGAGAATGCAACCTCGTCCGCCGATCGCGCGTTGCAGCAGCGCGCTCTGTATAATCTCGGCAACACGAACTACCGACTCGGCCAGGCACAGCCCGCGCAGGCGCAACAACTCTGGCAACGCGCCCTGAAAAGCTACGAGACCGCGATGGCCCTCGATCCGAAGGATGCCGACGCCAGGTACAATCACGACCTCGTAAAGAAGAAGCTCGAAGAGTTGAAAAAGCAGCAGGAACAGCAACAACAACAGCAGCAGAATCAGAAAGACCAACAAGACAAGAAACAGGATCAGCAGAAGGACAATCAACAAGAACAGCAATCCCAACAGAAGCAGGATCAGCAACAACAAAAACCTGAGAAGAAGCAGTCCGACCAGCAGAAGCAACAATCCCAGAAATCGCAGGAAGACCGGAAAGAAGAACAGAAGCAAAAGGATGAGCAACAGCAACAACAGCAGGCTCAGCAGGACAAACCGACAAAGCCTGAAGAGCCACGGCAAGATAAGAACGGTCAACCGCAGAATTATGACAAGATGCAGGCGGCGGCCTTGCTCGATGATCTGCGTGAGGACGAACGCAACTGGAACTTCTTCCCCGAAGTGCAAATGAAGGACTTGAAAGATTCGGGCGAGCCGGCCAAAGATTGGTGAAGATGAGAATCGGGCTGGTCATCGGATTTGTCTTGGCGGCGGCAAGTGCCTTCGCTGATGTGTCCGCCGTCGCATCCGTGGACCGGAATCATATCGCGTTTGGAGAGTCGGCGGTGCTGACGATTTCGGTGAAGGGCGCACAAGACGGGGCGCAACCATCCATTCCAAAGGTGGATGGCCTTGCCTTTGACGGCTCGTCGACGCAAACCAGCGTGTCCTTCGTCAACGGACAGGTTAGCCAGTCGATGAACTTTACGTATCAGGTCACGCCGGGGCGGACGGGCGAGTTCACCATCCCCGCAATTGAGGTCATAGTGGTGGGTAAGGGTTACGTCACCGCACCGATCAAGCTGGCGGTTGAAAGGGGTGCCACGCAAGGCGATTTGAGCCAGGTCCTCTTTGCCCGGGTTCTGTTCCCGGCCAAGCAAGTGTACCTGGGCCAGACCATGCCGCTACAGGTGCTTGTCTATTCGCGCGCTGATGTTCCGTTGAGAGGCCTGGTCGGGTTCAATTACGAAGCAGACGGACTTGGTTTCAAGTTCCTGCCCAAACTGAAAACGGGCACCCAGATTGTTAACGGTGAGTCTTTCAACGTCCAGGTAATCGAGGGGGCCATTTCGCCGACGCGCGCGGGCATGTTGAACTTTGGGCCCTGCATTTTGAAAGCTCAACTGACGGTGCAGAAACACGGACGCGGGGGCGGTTCGCTGTTTGACGACTCGATGTTTGACCAGATGATGGGGCGAGTCGAAACTCGAGATGTACCGGTGACCACTGAGGCCACGGCCATCGAGGTGTTGCCGTTGCCCGAGGAAGGCCGGTCGGCGGACTTCGCCGGTGCGATCGGCCAGTGGAACCTCGACGTGACAGCCAAGCCGACGGAAATCGCCGTCGGCGACCCGATCACGCTAACCATCAAGATCAGCGGCAGCGGAAATATTGACACGGTGCCGGCGCCGAAGCTCGGTTCGCTGGATGAATTCAAGACCTATGATCCGACGACGAAGACCACGAAGGACGAATTGAACACGACGGGCGAACGCGTGATTCAGCAGGTGCTGATTGCCAAGAGCACCGATGTGAAAGAGCTTCCCGAAGTGCGGCTGACGTATTTCGACCCGGTGGCCAGGGCTTACAGGACGGCCGTCCAATCGCCCATCAAACTGGTGGTGAAGGCCGGCAGCGGCGGGCAAAGCACGATTGTCGGCGGTGGCGGCCGATTGCGACCCGACGAAAAGCTCGGCCAGGACATCGTTTATCTGAAGGGCGATCTTGGTCCGTCAGCGCCCGCCGTTCCATTCTGCGCCACGCGCATGTTTTGGGTGCTGAACATCATGCCGGTGCTCGGATTGCTCGGGGGAATCGGTTGGAAGCGGCGCACGGACAAGCTGCGCGGCGACGTTGCATACGCTCGGCGCACCCGCGCGGCGAGAAATTCGCGCAAACTTCTCGCTTCCGCAACCAGCTATGACGAAGTCCAACGCGCGCTGCAGAACTATCTGGGTGACCGCCTGAACATTCCTGCAGGCGGCATCACTGCGTCCATTGTCGACGAGCAACTCATGCCGCGCGGCGTGAATGGTGAGTTGGCTGACCATGTGAAAGCGTGCTTCGAGGCGTGCGACACGGCGCGCTTCGCCGGTGGCGGTGCCGATACCAACATGCAGGCAACGCGGGAAAACGTGGAACGATTGATCGATGAACTTGAGAAGAAACAGCTTTAGGATCGTCGCGGCCATCTGGCTGCTTGGCGCGGGTGCGGCGGTGGCCGGGCCGAGCGACGACTTTAAGGCCGCCAATCAGTTGTATGACGCCGGCAAATTTGCCGAGGCGGCGGCGGCGTATGAGAAGATCGAACCGAAAAAGGCGCATGCATACTACAACCTTGGCAATGCCTGGTTCCGCCAGGGCAAATTGGGGCTGGCGACCCTCAACTACCGACGGGCTCGACGGCTGGCGCCGCGTGATCCGGACATCCTCGCGAACCTCAAATTTGCCGAACAGCGGCTTGGCGTGGACGACGTGAACACCCCGCCGCGAGTGGTGCAGAGATTCCTGCGATCGGTCATCGAGAGCCGCACTCCCACGGAGTGGAGCGTGTATGAGCTGACGGCACTTTGGCTTACCGCACTGGCCGTCGGGGCGTGCATTTACATTCCCAGAATCCGAACGGGATTTCTCGTCATCGCCGTGGTGGGCTTTGTGGGATTCGCATTATCGGTCTTTGCCCTTGGCGATGAAGTGCTCAACGAGCGAATGGCCCCTCAAGCCATCGTTGTAGCTGCCGAGACAGAAGCAAGGTTTGCCCCCATGCCCGATTCCACCGTCCATTTCCGGATCGTGGAGGGCACCAAGGTGGCCGTTCGGGAAGACCGCGGCCAATGGCTGTTGGTTGAACGGGCCGATGGCCAGCAGGGATGGGTGAGGTCAGAGACCATCGGGCAAATCGCTTTCTTCTAAGATGTGCCCTCGCGCTACGACGAGCAGGGCGATGGGAAAGTACGTGGATGGCGGTTGAAACTGTCCGAGGTCACTGGCCGGTGGCGGCATTCGTCTGGTTCGTGGCGGGCGGTGGCTCAGCAACCACTATTTGGGAAGGATCGTCGATCGTGATCTGCGCTTTCTTGAAGGAGTTGGTCGTGATGAGACCGGTGATACACACGCGCTTCCCCTTGAACGCGCTTTCGGGAGCTTCTTTGAACTTGGCCCTGACGGAGCCGTCAATCACGGCGACGCACGTCTGCGCGGGAAAGGGGCGGTCAAAATTCAGGTAAGTGGGCTTGCCTGGTGCATTTTGCGCATATCGGGTGCTCGCAATGGTGCCGCACACGGTGTTGGTTTGTTGAACATGCTGGATCGCTTCTTCTCCGGTGATGGTCTTGACGACGCTCACGCCAGCAGTTGCCGGCCGGGCAGCGAGCTGATAACCAGCAACGGCCGCCAGCAGACAGAGAAGCACAGGGTAAAACCGTGGGTAAACGTGACGCCTCATCAAGTGTAGTCCCTTCATACTGTTGCCATACACACTACCAAAGACATCGCAGGATGCAACATGCTTTCTCTCGCGCCCAGGCAGCGATGAAGCGCACGACCGCCGATTCTTAGTTTGCGGCTGCCAGTTGGGTTGCTTCCCGGCGGCGGAGTTTGAACCGTTGCCGCAGGTGTTCGAAAAATAGATAAACCACGGGCGTGGTGTACAACGTGAGGATCTGCGAGAACAACAGGCCGCCGACGACGGCGATGCCCAGCGGGCGGCGTAGCTCCGCGCCGGCGCCGAGGGCGAGCGCAAGCGGGACTGCGCCGAGCAATGCGGCCATCGTCGTCATCATGATCGGGCGGAAGCGGATGACGCAGGCCTTGTAGATCGCTTCTTCGGGTGGCAAACCTCCTTCGCGTTCGGCGCCGAGCGCGAAGTCGATCATCATGATCGCATTCTTTTTCACGATGCCCATCAGCAGAATGATGGCAATGAACGAGATCAGGTCGAGATCGACGCGGAAGATCATCAACGCCACCAGCGCGCCGACACCGGCCGACGGCAGCGAGAGCATGATCGTGATCGGGTGAATCAGGCTTTCGTAGAGCATGCCCAACACGATGTAGACGGTGATCAACGCCGCGACCGCCAGCAGTGGCAGCGTGGCCAGAGACGCTTGAAAGACCTGCGCCGTGCCTTGAAAACTGCCGCGAATGCTGGCCGGCATCCGCAATTCCTGCGCGGCGCTCTCGATGATTTCGGTGGCGCGGCCGAGCGAGACGCCGGGAGGCAGGTTAAACGAGATTGTCACGCAAGGGAACTGGCTCTGGTGGTTGACCGAGAGCGCGGTGTTGCTGGTTGTGAACTTCGCGACGCTGGCCAGCGGGACTTGCTGGCCGGTATTGGACTTGACGTAGATCTTGTTCAGCGAAGCCGGGTCCAATTGATACTGCGGATCGACTTCGAGGACGATGTGGTGTTGGTTGTAACGTTCGTACAACGTCGCGACCTGGCGCTGGCCGAAGGCGTCGTACAACGTGTTGTCGATCTCGTCCGGTGCGACGCCGAGCCGGGCGGCGGCGTCGCGATCGATGACGACGTTGGCTTGCAAGCCGCGCATTTGCAGATCGCTGCTGACATCGGCCAATTGTGAACTCTTGCGGAGTTGGTTCACCAACCGGGGCGTCCAGTAATTGAGCGCGTCCAGATCCGTCGACTGCAATGCGTACTGATACTGCGCACGACTGGGCCGGCCACCGGGGCGGATGTCCTGGACGGCCTGTAGGTACAAGGTGATGCCCGGCACCTCTGCCAGTTGGCGACGCAAGCGGCCAATGATCTCATCGGCGCGCACCTTCCGAACGCTGAGCGGTTTGAGCGTGATGAACATGCGACCGTTATTGACGGTCGAAGCCCCACCGCCGCCGCCAACGAACGAGCCGATCGTATCCACAGCCGGATCGGCCAAAACAATCCGCGCCACCTGGTCCTGCATCTTCGCCATCGTCCCAAACGACACGTCTTGCGCCGCGTCGGTATTGCCGAACATGACGCCGGTATCCTGTTGCGGGAAGAATCCTTTTGGCACGATGACATACAACGCGATCGTGCCGACGAACGTCGCCAGCGCGACCAACAGCATGAACCCCTGGTGTCGCAGCACCCATTTCAAGCCGTGCTCGTAGCCAGTCAGTCCCCAGTGGAACACCCGTTCGCAGGCGCGATTGAATCGGCCGGGCGGCCCGTACGCCGCTTCCGGCTTCAGAAATCGGGAGCACATCATTGGGGTCAGCGTCAGCGAGATAACGCCCGACACCAGGATCGCGAGGCTCAGCGTCACCGCGAATTCGTGGAACAGCCGCCCAATCAATCCCCCCATGAACAGCAGCGGGATGAACACCGCCACCAACGACGTGCTGATCGAGATGACCGTGAATCCGATCTGTTTAGCGCCCTTGAGCGCGGCCGGCAGGGAGTGCTCGCCGTGCTCGATGTACCGGTAGACGTTCTCGATGACGACAATCGCGTCGTCCACGACGAACCCGACGGATATCGTGATCGCCATCAGCGACAGGTTATCGATGCTGAACCCGAGCAGGTACATGAACCCGCACGTCCCGGCCAACGCCAGCGGCACGGTCACGCAGGCGATGAACGTCGGCCAGAACCGCCGCAAAAACAGAAAGATCACCATCACCACCAGCGAAATGCTCAGCGCCAGCGACAACTCCACGTCGTTCACCGAGGCCCGGATCGTCGTCGTGCGGTCGCTGAGCACCATCAGTTTCACCGATGGCGGAACCCAGCGCGCCAATTGCGGTAACTGCGCCTTGATGCGGTTGACAGTCTCAATCACGTTGGCGCCGGCTTGTTTGAAGACAATCAACAAGACCGCGCGCCGCATCGGCACCGTCTGCGTCCCGGCCCAGCCGGCCAGTCGCGTGTTCTCGACGCCCTGGGTCACCCGGGCGAGGGAATTGAGTTTGATCGGCACGTTGTGCCGCTGCGCCAGAATCAACGGACGAAACTCGCGCGCGTCGGTCAACTGGTCGTTACTCGCCAGCGTGAAGGAAACTTTCTCGCCATCGAGGCTACCCTTCGGCCGATCCACCGCCACCTGGGTGAGAAACGTGCGCACATCTTCAAGACTCAGCCCGGTCGACGCCAGCGCGGCCGGATTGATCTGCACGCGCACGGCGGATTTTTCCGCGCTCGGGATGAAGACCTGACTTACACCTTCCACCTGGCTGAGCTTTTGCCCGATGATGGAGTCGGCGTATTCGAACACCTGCGACAGCGGCTCCGTGTCGGAAGTCATCGCCAGAATCATGACGGGCGCATCGGCCGGGTTGACTTTTCGGTAGGTCGGCGGATTCGGCAGGTCCAGCGGCAACTCGCTGCGGGCTGCGTTGATGGCCGCCTGCACATCGCGCGCTGCCGCATCGATACTGCGATTGAGATCGAATTGCAGCGTAATGTTGGTTGAGCCGAGCGTACTCGATGAGGTCATCTCATTGACGCCGGCAATTCTCCCGAACTGACGTTCGAGCGGCGTCGCCACCGACGATGCCATGGTCTCAGGGCTGGCCCCAGGAAGGCTG
>JBGPVO010000077.1:0-6931 GCA_041491705.1 Verrucomicrobiia bacterium | reverse complement strand
GGTCGGCAAGAGACTAGCCGCGAATGAGATTCGCGGCTACAATGCAGGGCATCGGTTAATATGCCGTTCCAACTCGTCAGCAAATACAAGCCGCGGGGCGACCAGCCGTCAGCAATCAAGGCGTTGACGGAATCGTTGGTGGCGGGGAATCGCTATCAGACGCTGCTTGGCGTGACGGGCAGCGGCAAGACATTCACGATGGCGAACGTCATCCAGCAGTTGGATCGCCCGACGCTGGTCATTTCGCACAACAAGACGCTGGCGGCGCAGCTTTTCAGTGAGTTCAAGCAATTCTTCCCGCGCAACGCGGTCGAGTATTTTGTCAGCTACTACGACTACTACCAACCGGAAGCCTACATCCCGCAGACCGACACATATATTGAGAAGGACGCCAGCATCAACGAGCAGATCGAGAAACTGCGGCTCTCGGCCACGAGCTCGCTGCTGTCGCGCCGCGACGTGATCGTCGTCGCCAGCGTCTCGTGCATCTACGGCCTCGGCTCGCCCGAGGACTACTTTGAAATGATGGCGATGGTGACCGTCGGCAACGAAATGTCGCGCGATGACCTCCTGCGCAAGCTCGTGGACATGCAGTACAACCGCAACGACGTCGAGTTCACGCGCGGCAACTTCCGCGTGCGCGGCGATACGGTCGAGATTTGCCCGAGCTACACCGAGGAGGCGGCGCGCATCGAGTTCTTCGGCGACCGGGTCGAGCAGATCACACGGTTCGAGCCGCTGACGGGCCACAAGATCGAGTCGGTCAGCACGTTCTCGATCTATCCGGCCAAGCACTGGGTCATGCCGTACTCGAAAATCGCGCGGTCGCTCGATGCCATCAAGGCGGAGATGAAGGAACGCATCGCGTGGTTCGAGTCACAAAACAAGCTCGTCGAAGCCCAGCGGCTTCACTCACGCACCATGTACGACCTCGAAATGCTCAAGGAAATGGGTTTCTGCGGCGGCATCGAGAATTACTCGCGACATCTTAGCGGGCGCGCGCCGGGCGAGCGACCATTTACCCTGATGGATTTCTTTCCGAAGGACTACCTGCTGATCATCGACGAATCGCACGTCACGGTGCCGCAGGTCGGTGGGATGTACGCGGGGGACCGCTCGCGGAAGACCACCTTGGTCGAGCACGGCTTCCGTCTACCGTCGGCACTCGACAATCGACCGTTGAACTTCACGGAGTTCGAGAGTCTGATCAACCAGTGCACATTCGTCTCCGCCACGCCCGGCCCGAACGAACTTGGGCGTAGCGCGGTCGTTGCGGAGCAAATCATTCGGCCAACGGGCTTGGTCGATCCGACCGTGACGGTCAAGCCGCTCAAGGGCCAGATTGACGATCTCATCGAGCAGTGCCGCGCCAGAGCCGAGAAAAACGAGCGCGTGCTGGTGACCACCCTGACCAAGCGCACGTCGGAAGACCTCGCCGATTACCTGCGGGAGGTCGGCATTCGCGTGAAGTATCTGCACAGCGAAATCGACGCCATCGAGCGGGTCGAGGTGCTACGCGGCTTGCGGGCGGCCGATTTCGACGTGCTCGTCGGCATCAATCTCTTGCGTGAAGGACTCGATCTTCCCGAAGTGTCGCTCGTGGCCATTCTCGATGCCGACAAGGAAGGGTTCCTGCGTTCGGCGACTTCGCTCATCCAGACGGCGGGCCGGGCCGCGCGCCACATCAATGCCGAGGTCATCCTGTACGCCGATGTGATGACGGACTCGATTAAGAAGTTTATCCAGACGACGGACTATCGGCGCACCAAGCAACTCGCGTATAACAAGGAGCACGGCATTACGCCGAAGTCGGTGAAACGTGAACTGCAGCTCAGTTTGGCTGAACTCACGCAAGCGCGCGCAGTGGAAGCTTCGGTCGTCCGTGAAACCCCCGGTGGCTACCGCACGGTGGAGTTGTTGCGCGAACTGGAAGCCGAAATGATCGAGGCTGCCGAGAACTTGCAGTTTGAAAAAGCGGCCATCCTGCGCGACCAGATTGCCGAGTTGAAGCGGGAAGGAAAGCCAGAGCGCGATGAGGTGCCGCCGGTGAAACGACAAGTCAAGTACGACCGCAAGTTGAGAGTGAATGTGGTCAAGAGAAGCCGCACCGCCAAGTCCCGATGAACACTCTTCCGCCAGAACTCATTCGCAATATCGTGCGCGCGGCCCTTACCGAGGACATCGGCGCGGGCGACATCACGACGGAAGCCGCGATCCCGGCTGATCAACGCGCGGAGGCATATATCGTCGCAAAGGAAGCGTGCGTGGTGGCAGGCTTGCCGCTTGTGGAAGCAGTGTTCGCGCAAACCGATCTCGTAGGGGCAACCCCCCGTGGTTGCCCAGCGTCCGGTGATCGCCCAGGGCAGGCGCGGGGACCTGCCCCTACGCTCGTTGCTGTGAAGTTGTTGGTTGATGAAGGCGAGTTGGTGGAGGAGGGGACGCGCGTGTGCATCCTCAAGGGTCCCGCGCGCGGAATTCTGACCGGTGAGCGGACGGCGCTAAACTTCCTGCAGCGGCTTTCGGGGATCGCGACGCTCGCACGGCAGTTCGTTGACGAGATCGCAGGCACGAAGGCCCGGATTCTGGACACGCGCAAGACCACGCCCACGCTGCGTATTTTGGAGAAGTACGCGGTGACGGTCGGCGGCGGCACGAATCATCGCATGGGCCTGTATGACTCGGTGATGATCAAGGACAATCATCGCGCCATCCTCGCCCGACTCGGCCCGAAGGCGCTGGGCGACGCGGTCGCCACGGCACGCAAGAATTATCCGAATGTCCCGATCATTGTCGAGGCCGACACGCTGGAACAGGTCGAAGAAGCGTTGGCAGCGGGCGCCAATCACATCCTGCTCGACAACATGACCCCCGACGAATTGCGCGAAGCCGTGGCGCTTGTGGCTGGCCGCGCCAAAACCGAAGCCAGCGGCGGCGTCACACTTCATACCGTCCGCGCCATCGCGCAAACCGGCGTCGATTACATCTCCGTCGGCGCCCTCACCCACTCGGCTCGGGCGGCGGATTTTTCGTTGGAGATTGCGGACGATGAGAAGTTGTAGGGCAATCGCATCGGTTACCGTGGTTGGGCATGCTGACAAGCAGGGCGCTTGCCCTGCGAGAATCATGCGAGGTAGAGTAACCCCTGCAAAATGAACACGGGCACGGCAATCTTGGAGGCGTTTTATCAGGCGGCGGGGCAGTTTGTGCCGGCCGAGGATTTGGGGCGGCGGTTGAAGTTGTCAGCGACAGCCATGACCGCTGAGATCGCAGAACTGGAGAAGCTCGGATACACCATCGAATCGCATCCGCATTTGGGCTACCGCTTGCTGGGCACTCCCGACCGATTGACCGCGGATGATGTTAAGGCTCGCCTCGACTTGACCGTGGGAGCGGCATTCCTGCCGCGATTGGATTCGAGCGAGCCGCTTCGTCGCGACAGGAATGTCGCTCCCACGAAAACCAGGCTTATCGGGTCAGAGATTCTGGTATTTGAAAAGACGGCGTCGACGAATGACGTGGTCGAACACCTGGCGAAATCCGGCGCGCGCGAAGGGTTGGTGGTGTTTGCGGAATCGCAAACGCGTGGACGCGGGCGACGCGGACGCGCGTGGACGTCGCCGCGCGGAAAGGGGCTGTGGTTTTCGGTGTTGTTGCGACCAAAGCTGCCACCGACCGCGGCGGGTCGCGTTACCGTGGCCGCGAGCGTGGCGGTGGCGCGCGCGATTCGGCAGACCTGCGGCGTGGATGCGCGCATCAAATGGCCCAACGACGTGACCGTAAACGGCAAGAAGTTGGCAGGTATCCTGACGGAACTGCGGGCCGAGGCGGACGAGATTCTGTTGGCGATTCTCGGGATCGGGATCGACGTGAATTGCCAGCAGGAGGATTTCTCGGGCGAGTTGGCGAGCATCGCCACATCGCTGGAGTTGCAGACTGGCAGCGCTCACGATCGCGTTGTGCTGGCGGCGCAGGTGTTGGCCGATCTGGATGTGTGCTATCGGGCGGCGCTCACCGATTTCGAGACGATTGCAGACGAGTGGGCGAAACTATGCACGACGCTTGGCAGGCAGATCGTGGTGACGATGGGGCAGCGCCGCATCGAGGGTTTCGCGCAGGCACTGGACAGCGACGGCGCGCTGTTGCTGCGGCGTGACAGTGGACAAATCGAACGGATTCTGGGCGGCGACGTGGTTGTGGAACGCGCATGAAAAAGGAACGTCCCTTTCTATTGGTCAACATCAACAACACGAACACCAGTTTCGCGCTGGCGGATGCAAGGCGCATTATCCGCGTCATCAAGATACCGACGGTTTCGGTCCGGGAGATCCCGTTCAAGGACACTGCCGTTTCGGGAATCGTGTTGTCGTCCGTGGTGCCTCCGGTGACGAAGCGCGTCCGGCGCATGCTGCCTATGCGGCCACTCATCGTGAGCGCCGAGATCAATCTCGGGGTCGGCGTGCGCTATCCGGACAGGAAACAGATCGGCGCGGACCGTCTGGCCAATGCCGTGGGCGTCGCGGAACTTTACGGCGCGCCCGCGATCGTGGTGGATTTCGGCACGGCGGTCACTTTCGACATTGTGAACGCGCGCCGCGAGTACATCGGCGGTGTTATCGCGCCGGGCCTCGCATCCGTGTCCGATTATCTGTACCAGCGGACAGCGTTGTTGCCGCGCATCACACTCGCGGAGCCGCGCTCGGTGATTGGCAAGAGCACGGTTGACGCGATGCGCGTGGGCGCGGTGATTGGTTATCGAGGTTTGGTGAAGGAGATTCTCAACGCCTTGAAGCGAGAACGCGGCATGAAAAAGGCCGTCGTCGTCGCGACCGGCGGCTACGGCGACCTGATGGCGAGGAAGATTCCGGAAATCCAACGCGTAAATCCGTTGTTGACCCTCGAAGGTCTGCGGTTTATCTACCTGCGCAATCGCGTCGCGTGAGGTCACGCGGCGACCATCGCCATGAATCGAATTGATACCAGGTTTCGCGCGTTGCGCGCGGCAGGCCAAAAGGGATTCATTGCGTACATTTGCGCCGGCGATCCGAATCTGCGGGCGACGGCCCAACTGGCCCTCGCGTTCGAACACGCCGGCGTGGACGTTCTGGAACTGGGCGTCCCGTTCAGTGATCCACTTGCCGACGGTGTCGTGAACCAACTTGCCGCCGAGCGCGCGTTGCACAGTGGTACGACGCTGAAAGGCGTATTGAAAACTGTGGCAGCCTTGCGGCGCCGCGGCTGCAGTGTGCCGATTGTTCTCTACGTGTACTACAACGTGGTCCACCATTACGGGTTGAAGAGATTCGTCCGCGACGCGGTAGTGGCGGGCGTGGATGGTGTGCTGGCGCTGGACTTACCGCCGGAGGAGGCGGACGGGTATGAGAAGGCCATGGGGCGAGCGGGCGTGCATCCGATTTATCTCGTTGCGCCCACGACGCCGGCTGCGCGCATCCACAAGATCGCCCGACACGCCAGCGGGTTCATCTACTACGTGTCGCGCGAAGGGGTGACGGGCATGCAGAAGACACTGGCGCCAGCCGTGACGGCGCACGTGGCGACGATCCGCAAACATTCGAAGTTGCCCGTCGCGATTGGCTTTGGGATTTCGAATCCGGCGCAAGCACGCACGGCGGCACGGGCGGCGGACGCGGTGGTGGTCGGCAGCGCGATTGTGAACCAGATTGCCAGGCACGGCAACGATCGACAGCTCGCCTCGAAGGTGGCGCGGTTTGTCGGGGCGTTGGTGCGGGCCGTAAAGAGAGTCGGGGTGAAATGAACTGGGCGGTCATCATGGCGGGTGGGTATGGGGAGCGGTTCTGGCCGAGGAGTCGGCGCAAGCAGCCGAAGCAGTTGCTGCCGATCGTCGGCGACAAAACAATGATTCAACAGACGGTCGAACGCGTGCGTCCGCTGGTCAGCGATTCGCGGATCGTGGTGGTGACGAACCACGAGCAGGCGCCGTTGGTGCGCCAGCAGCTTCCGCGGGTGAAACACGTCATCGGCGAGCCGCTGGGGCGGAACACGGCACCGTGCATCGGGTTGGCGGCGGCGATTATCGGCAAGCAGGATCCGGATGGCGTGATGGCGGTCCTGCCCGCGGACTCGTACATTCGCGATACGGAGAGTTATCGACGTGTTGTCGGAGATGCCCTGAAGCTGGCAGCGGCAAGGGACGTGCTGCTCACGATCGGCATCAAACCGACCTCGCCGCACACGGGGTACGGGTACATCCAGGTCGGCGAGGAGCTTTCGACAGGGTCGGCGACAAAGTTCTGGAAGGCGCGACGCTTCGTCGAGAAGCCAGACCGCAAGACGGCGGAAGAGTTTTTCGCCAGTGGTGGTTATCGCTGGAACGCAGGAATGTTCGTCTGGTCAGTTCGCGCGCTGGCGGAAGCCTATCGCAAACATCAGCCCACGCTATGGGATGCGTGCTTGCGGATTCAGTCACACGCCGCCAGCACGAGGTCGTTCGAGCGTGTTCTCAAGCGCGAATACCCGAAGATGGAAAAGATTTCTGTCGACTACGCGATTATGGAGAAAGCGGACAACGTCGTGGTCGCCAATGGCGATTTTGATTGGGATGACGTCGGTGACTGGCCGGCGATTGGCCGTCACTACCAGAAGGACGGTAGCGGTAATGTCGTACGCGGCGAATTTGTCGGGCTGGATGCGTCCGATTGCATCGTCGTGGGGGACAAGAAACATCTAGTCGCGGCGGTCGGCGTGCGGGACCTCGTGATCGTGCACACACCTGACGCCACGCTCGTTTGCCACAAGAACGAGGCGCAGAAGGTGCGTGAGGTTGTGAAGAAGCTCGCGGCGGAGAAGAAGTACAAACGTTTCCTGTGAAGAGATGCGTGTTCTCGGAGTCGATTTCGGCCATAAGCGCATCGGGCTGGCGCTCAGTGATGAGACCGGCACGATTGCCCAGCCG
>JBGPVO010000076.1:0-6992 GCA_041491705.1 Verrucomicrobiia bacterium | reverse complement strand
TCGAGGAAGACTCGGTACTCGTCGTCACCAACCCGCCCACACACGACCTGCCGGCCGGTTGGCTTCTGGCCATTGGTTTCGGGCGACCGGTCATGCATCCGCTCTTGATGCACGCGTCATTTGTCGAACGCTATGATCCCGCCGTGCTGGCGGGCGGCTTGGAACTGTCGGATTGCCGCATCCGGCGCTACGAGAAGACGGGCGGCCTGTACTACTCGGTGACCGGAGAGTTGCGCAACGGCACCGACCAGATGGTTTCACGGTGCGAAGTAATCTGTCACTTGCGGGATTCGGCCGGCGAACCATTGGCCGAGTTGAGGTCCACTCCCATGGCGTTGGATGCGGGGAGATTTGGCGAATTCGAGACCTCGCAAGCGGGCGGAGATTTGCCGGTTACGTCGTTTGCGCTGCAGATGCGGTACCGGAAAGCCGGCCGAACGGAAGAATCGTCGCAGGTACTGGTCAGCCTGCACGCACCACGGGAGGCGCCACGTGGACAATCCCCCAATTAGCCGCGACGAGCAGAAAAAGTTACTGCGATGGGTGCGCGCGACGATCGAAGCGGCGGTGCGCGGGGAACCGCCCGTGGAAATCGCCGACACGGAACGTACGGGCGGGCTGTGCGCGTTGCACGGCGTTTTCGTGACGCTGAAAAAACGGGGCGAGTTGCGCGGGTGCATCGGCAAAATGGATTTCAATCGGCCGCTGTTGGTGAACGCATTGGAGGCGGCGGTCGCGTCCGCGCTGGAGGACCCACGGTTTCCACCCGTCGAGCGCTCGGAGTTGGGCGAGATCACGGTTGAGATTTCGATCTTGAACCAAGCGGAAGATTTGCCCAGCCCGAAGATGTTCGACGTCACGCGGCACGGGATTATCGTCCAGAAAGGTTTGCGGCATGCCCTGTTCTTGCCGAAGGTCGCACAAGAGCAGGGCTGGGACGCGACCAAAACACTGGAGATGGTTTGCTGGAAGGCGGGCTTGCCGAACGATGCGTGGCGCGACCCGTCGGCGCGGCTGCAGGTGTTCACCGCGTTTGACTTTGGCGAGGAGCGAGCGAAGGGCGGCGCATCCTGATCCCGCCACCATTGTAGAGGCGTTTCTTGTAGCGGCGCTCTATGAGCGCCGACGCTTCGTTTTCTCCTGTAATTTCGGCGGTCGCAGACCCCGACACCGGTGTCTAAGCAGACCGCCGCGACAGGCGGAACCGGCTCTTTTAGCGGGCTGCTAAGCACTAGGAAAAGTTTGATTGCCTTATGGACTTGTGTTTTGATTTGCCGCAGGTGAGGCAACATGCTCGTGAATATCACACGCGGTCTGGGTGGATCGAGAGGCCTTTTGATTCTTGTTGTCACCGGCGTGGTTGGAGTCGTGGGCGTTTTCGGCGCGTGGCTGTTTCGCGAGAGTATTGAGGCGCCACCGCCTGCTCCAACCGAGTTGTCTCCCGACGAAGTCCTGCGGTTGGGCGCCGACGCGCGCGGGCGGATGCCCGAAATCCCTTATCTGGCAAAGGACCTGGCGCGGGTCGCTTCCTATGCGGTCGCGCGGCGAACAGACGGCAAATGGAGCGGTTTGCCGGCGGGCGCGGTACTGCTGGTTGCCAGTACCTCGGTGGAGGGCAAGGATCTATGGGTCAGCGGAGTCGTGCAGGGTGGCACCAGCCGGGATTCGGTCAAGGTTCACTCATCCTTTCTCGAACGGTACCTGCCGGTGGTGCTGGGCAACGTGATCGAACTTTCCGACGTTCGCCTCGTGCACGTGTCGGAAACGCCTGCGCCGAAGATGACCATCACCGGCTGGCTGCGCAACATCACCTCGCAGACGCTGTCGCAGTGCACCGTGGCGTGCACGTTTCAGGACAAGACGGGCGCCAAGCTGGATCGACAGCGCGCCCAGGACCTGGTGTTGCAGCCACAGGAGTTTGTTCGGTTCGAGACCGCGCCCACCGGGACAGAAGACCAATTCACCGAAATCACGATGGAGATCAGTCACGCCACGCCCGACGGTCTGCGTGACTATCTGCCGGCTGTGGTCATCCCGCGTTCAGCGGGCCAGCGGGCCAAGTAGCTTCTGAAACCGTTGTCCGTCTTCGGTCATGGTCACGTTGTTGAACAGGCAGTAGGTCGGCTGTCGGCCCGTGCATGTCGTAACGAGACGGCTCAACTCCTCATTCGAGTGATGGTGACGCGGCCCCGTTGCGCCGTGGAGACGAAAATAACAGATACCGCCGACGTGGATCGGCTCGGTCTGGAGCGGGTCGAGCACGGGGATCAACTCGAGCTCCTTGCACAATGAAGCGATCAACGTCGCGTCCCATTCGCCGCGCGGTTCCCAGCCCATGTGAAATTTGCCCCGCTTGGCGCGCTCGAAGAAACGACGCAGGTTCGCGATGTTTTCCTTCCCGGGACGAAAACTTTGGGGACACTGAAACAGCACCAGCGTCGCCCCCAGCGCCTTCGCCACGGCGAACGTTTCATCCCAGGCCCAGCGGATCGTTGGATTGAATCCGAAATGGCCGCAGTGCTCGCGGTCGCCTGGGTCAAGGCGCGTGCGCCGGTAGGTCGGGCTGGTCGGGCGGTGCGTGATGACCTGCCAGGCTTTCAGCGCGAATTCAAAACCGGGCGGCGCCGCGGCCCGCCAGCGCGCGGCGGTTTCAACTTTGGGCAGGCGATAGAAGCTCGAATCGATTTCGACGCACGAGAAGTTGCGGAAGTATTTCTCCTGCGCCGTCGCGAAGCCGCAGCAACCGACCCTCACATTCGGGCGCTTGGTTGGCACGGTCGCGGATGCTAGCAGGAATGTTCGGACTTGCAAAGCCTCTACACTGGCGGCATCATGAAAGCAGGCAAGCGCGATATGAGTGCGGAGCAAACCAGAGCCAGGACCGACGGCACGACGGTGCCGGCCGGCGATATTGATTTCGAATGTCCGGCCTGCGGCAAGAGTCTGATCGTGGATGAAGCCGCGGAGGGCATGATTGTCGATTGCCCGCAATGCCGCACCAATGTCATTGTCCCGCCGAAATCGGTCAAGGCCGAGCCGTTATCGACCGCGGCGAAACACGAATCCACACCCTCGGAGCACGTGCAATCGGGTCCGGGGGATGCTGCGCCGCAGAAACGACTCGCGACATTGGCCGGCCAACTCAAGGAAATCCAGGCGCAACGCACCGAAGTCACCAACCGCATTGCCACGCGCCTGAACGAAGTGAACCGCGATCTGGTGATGATCGCGCGCCTGGAAACGTCGCAGCAACAGATCCTCAAAGAGTGGATTCAGCTCGTCGAGAAAATCTCCCCGGCGCGGCCCGCCGTTGACCCAGCCTCATCGAAGCCGACCGTGATCGGGAGCAGCATTGCGGACATTGATCGGATGCGCGTGCCGTTCCGCAAGGACGCCTAGTTTGTCGCGGGCGTGAGCGCCGGTTCGCGGGGCGGAAGCATCGGCGAAGCAGGCGCAGCAGTCAGGCTCTTCACCAGCACCTTCGAGTTGCGGCCGCTATGTTCGTATTTCTCCCGACGCGTGGGCGGCAGGTCCTCGGGCGTCCCTTCCGTGTAACCCAGTTTATGCTGGAAGAACGTGAACGCCTGCGTTGACAGGCAGAAAATCTTGTTGGCACCCTGCTCGCGCGCCAGATTCTCGACAAACGACGCCAGCCGGGAGCCGATGCCGCGGTTCTCGTGCCCGGGGCTGACCGCCAAACTTGCCAGTTCGACCATCTTCAGCTCCGGGTACGCGTGCAGCGAGATGAGGCCGACGATGTTGTTGTCGATCTCGAACACGTAATACTCGCCGATATGCTTGTCGATGCTGCTGCGCGTGCGCTTGACGAGTTGCTCTTCCTGAATGGACGGCTTGATCAGCGCCATGATGTGGCGAATGTCTTTGCGCATTGCTTTGCGGACCGCCTGATATTCGTCCGCGTAAATCAACGTGCCGATGCCCTCGTTCGAGAACACCTCCGCCAACAGGCCTTCATCGACCTGCCCGTTGATGATGTGCACACGCGGCACGCCGCCCTGACTGGCCCGCAACGCATGCTGCGCCTTGGAAATCATCGTCGGCGCAATCTTGTCCGCCGAATTCTTCAGCGCCGCTTCGAGTTCCTTCACGGACATCTGCGGCACCAACTTGCCGTCGATCTCCAAGCCGGTCGCGCTGTAGATAAACATCAACTTCACCGCGCCGAGTTCGCGGGCGATTTCCACCGCCACCGCGTCCGAGTTCAGCCGGTAGGTGTGCCCATTGCCGTCGAACCCCAGCGGCGGGATGACCGGCACGATGCCCTTGTCCAGTAGCGTCCGCAGCATCTCAACATCGACCTGATGGACCTTGCCCGTGTGCTGGTGGTCGACGCCTTTGATGATTCCCAGCGGCACGGCTTCCACGGCGTTGGTCTGCGCGCCGCGAATGTCGTTCAGCTTCAGTCCTTCGAGAATCTCGTGCGTGACATTCGTCGCCGCCGTGATCGCGATGCCCAGGGTCGCCGCATCCGTCACGCCGGTGCCGTCATGGTTGGAAATCGGCTCACGCAACCGTTCCGACAACAACTTGATCTGATGACCTGCTCCGTGGACCAGCACGATGCGGATGTTCAGGCTGCGCAGCACCGCGATGTCGAGCAGCAAGTTGCCGAAATTCTCATCGGCCACCACCGAGCCATCGATGGCAATGAGGAACACCCGATCCCGAAACTGCGGGACGTAGTGCAAAATGCCGCGTAGATCAGTGGGCTTCATGTGCGCCATCAAACTTATACGCCACAGTTCACCGTCTTTTCAACAGATGATTTGCCTTGCACGGGCAGAGGGGATAGTCTGATGAAACAAGAGCGCGCTCATTCGGTTGCTCGACCGATGCATTTTTAGTCGGGGAGACCCGGAGAAAGAGTTGGAGGGACCGGCCTCAACAGCCAAAGATGGCCACTCGCGAAACGAATCAACCCATCCCGGCCCGCGATTTGACCGAAGGGATCACGGGGGCGTTGTCGCCGATCACACGCAGACCCTGGCTTCTGGCCGTGTTACTGGTCGCTCTTACCTTTGGAGCTTACGAGCCCGTGAGGCGCGCCGGCTTCATTTGGGATGATGATGATCACCTGACTGCCAATCCTGCCATGACGGCGCCACACGGATTGCAGATGATCTGGTCGTCATTGGCTGTATCCCGGTATTACCCCCTGACGCTCACGAGCTTTTGGATCCAACGGCGATTATGGGGGTTGAACCCCATGCCCTACCATTTGGTGAACGTCGCGCTTCATGCGATCAACGGCATCCTTCTGTACCTCGTGTTGCGACGCCTGCGCATACCAGCGGCATGGTTGGCGGCGATGCTGTGGGTGCTTCACCCGGTGAATGTCGAATCGGTGGCGTGGATCACCGAACTGAAGAACACCCAATCCGGCGTCTTCTTCTTCCTGGCTCTGCTGTGTTTTCTTCGGTTCGAAGCACAGCCAAACCGTCGCTGGTATGCGCTGGCCGTCCTGTGCGGCTTGGCCGCCCTGCTTAGCAAACCGTCCACTGTGGTGTTGCCGTTGGTTCTGCTGCTGTGTGCGTGGTGGCAACGAGGCCGTTGGCGATGGGCGGATGTGGTACGAACCGCCCCGTTCTTCGGTTTGGCGCTGGGCATGTCGGCGTTGACCATTGTAGAGCAGCGTCGGCATGTGCTGGGGGAAGGCACACAAGAATGGAATCTGGGGCTGGCCGAGCGGCTGGTCATCGCCGGCAAGGCGGTCTGGTTTTATGCGTCGAAATTGGTTTGGCCCGCGCAGTTGGCATTCGTGTATCCACGCTGGGAGGTGGACGTGGGGTCGTTTTGGTCCTGGATACCCCTGGCAGGGCTGGTAGCTGCGGGCATACTGCTGTGGGTGAGGCGGCGAGAATCTTGGGCTCGAGCTACTCTGTTCGGGTGTGGCTGTTTCGTGGCCGCGCTGTTGCCGGTGCTCGGATTCTTTGATGTGTATTATTTTCGCTATTCTCATGTTGCCAATCATTTTCAGTACCTGGCCGGGGTCGCGTTAATCGTGTTGGTGGCAAGCGCGGGGACAAGGCTCTGCGCTCGCGCTGGCCAACCGGGGAAGATCGTTGCGACAACAGCAGTCCCCCTATTCGTATTGGTGCTCGGAGCTCTCACGTGGAAGCAGGCAGATGTTTATCGGAATACTGAAACGCTCTGGCGCGATACATTGACGAAGAATCCGGATTGTTGGATGGGGCACGATAATCTGGGGCTCTTGCTGCAGGAGTCGAACCGACTGTCGGAGGCGATCGGGCACTACGAGCAGGCGCTAAGAATCAATCCTGATGATACGGTGTCTCACAACAACCTCGGAAACGCCTGGCTGCAAGCGGGCAGGGTCGAAGATGCCATTCATCAATACGAAGAGGCGCTTCGCACCAATCCCGGGTCTGCCGAAGCACACTACGACCTCGGCAGGGCGCTGCAGCAAACCGGCAAGCTCGACCAGGCGATCGGGCAGTACGAACAGGCGTTGCGCAGCAAACCCGGTTTTGCCGAAGCGCATAACAACCTGGGAGATGTCTTGCGTCAGACCGGCAAGAGTCAGGAGGCGGTCGGTCACTTCGAGCAGGCGCTCCAGCTCAAACCTGAGTTCGCCGAAGCGCGCTACAACATGGGACTGGTGTTGTCGCAACTCGGCAACACTCAGGAGGCGATCGGTCAATACGAGCAGGCGCTGCGGATCAAGCCGGATTACGCCGCGGCACACAACAATTTGGGGAGCGTCTTGCTGCAAATGGGCAGGATTCAGGACGCCATCGGGCACTTCGAACAAGCGCTGCGGATCAATCCTGATTCCGCGACCGCGGACAACAACCTGGGCAACGCGTTGCTGCAGGCGGGCAGGCTCGAAGATGCCATTGGGCACTACCAGCAGGCGTTGCGGAGCAATCCCGGTTCCGCCGCGGGGCACTACAACCTGGGTAACGCCTTGTTGCGAGCGGGCAGGCCCAAGGAAGCCATCGGGCAGTACG
>JBGPVO010000075.1:0-6994 GCA_041491705.1 Verrucomicrobiia bacterium | reverse complement strand
TTTCCCAGGTATCCACGATCGCCATGATGACGGCGTCGCACGGGCGGTCCTTGGTGGCGAGGGTCTGGCGCGCCGAACTGCCCGTGGCGACCAGTACCAGTTCGCCGGGGCCAACGCCCACGGCATCGACGGCCACGACCTGGCCGCCGGTTTCCTTGCCCTCGGTGTCCACGTGCTTGACCAGCATGAACTTCAGGCCGTCCATGCTGGACTCCTTGCGCGTGGCGACAACGGTGCCGACAACTTTACCAAGATTCATAAACAGAACCTCCCGTCAGGGGCGGAGCCTGAGCCCCGCCCCCGCGGTTAATTGCCCGATTTACTTCTTGGCAGCTTTGGCGCCGCGTCCCAGCGGAATGACATCATCGACGTTCTGGTGCGGACGCGCGATGACGTGGACCGCTACAACTTCGCCCACGCGGCTGGCGGCGGTGCGGCCGGCGTCGGTCGCGGCCTTCACCGCGGCGACATCGCCACGAATGACGGCGGTGACGTAGCCGCCCCCCGTCTTTTCGTAGCTGACCAACTCCACCTTGGCCGCTTTGACCATCGCGTCGGCCCCTTCCACCATCGCGGCGAAGGAACGCGCTTCGAGTAAACCTAATGCATCTGCCATGTTCGGGTCTCCTTTACGTTTTTCCAAACCCTTTTCTTTCTGTAGCGGCACTCCCTGCCCCGAAAGCTTTCGGGGTGAATGAGCGCCGTCTGCCTTCATCGGCGATCATCGACCGCCGCTACAGCAAATTCGTTTGTCTAGCCGCCGCCGCTGCCTTTCATTTCGCGGCCGGTGATGCTGTTGATCGCGGTTTCGGCGGCTCGCGAGGCGACATCGATGTCTTTTTCCTCGCCACCCAGATAGATGCGGCCAAAGCTGCCGAACGCGCGGATTTCGAGAATGTTGATTTCCGCAGACTTCTCGGCTTCATTCGCGGCGAAGGCGGCATACGCCGCGGGCGCGACTTCCATCGTGAACAGCGTGTGGCCGGGAAGGATCATGTTGCCGTGGCGTGTGCGGTTGATGAGCATCGTGTGATAATCATCGATGCGGCGGATCACGCTGTTGCTGAAAATCTGCGGCTTGTAACGGCCTTCTTCCTTGAGGTTCAGCGCGTCAAGAATGGCGGCGCCGGCCTGGCGAACGTCGGCCTGCGATTCGGAATGGATCTCGAGCATCCCGTACAAGCGCTCGATGATCTGCATGCCGGGCGTGACCTTGGTGGATTTCAGCGCGACGTCGGTGACGCGGTTGATTTCCATGCCAGGCGAAATCTCGACGAACAGCGACGCCTGCCCCGCAATCGGCAGGAAGCCTTGCGACACGGTCGCAAAGAACGACGCCACCTGCGGTTGCAAGCTATCCAAGAAAATGTACGAACGTAGATCTGCCATGTTGTCTTCCTTTCGTGTCCAGCTAGTACTTCGCTCCTGCGCCTGAAACGATTTCGCCCGCGGCTTCCTTCAAAATCTTCACGCCGCTCGACGTGCCGATGCGCGTCGCGCCCGCGGCCACCATCTTCATCAACTCCGCCAGCGACCGCACGCCGCCCGAGGCCTTCACGCCAAGCCCTTTGTCGCGGACAATGCGGCTCATCAGCGATACGTCTTCCACCGTCGCGCCGCCCGAACTGAAGCCGGTGGACGTCTTGACGAAATCGGCGTGCGCCTTGACGGCCAGCTCACAGGCGCGGGCCTTTTCTTCGTTGGTTAGCAGCGAGGTTTCCAGAATCACTTTGCATTTGGCGCTGCCGTCGCGGCAGGCCTCGACCACGCCGCGAATATCGCGCAACACCAGCTCGTCGTCGCCGCTCTTGAGCGCGCCGACGTTGATGACCATATCGATTTCCTTCGCGCCCTGGCGGATGGCTGCGCGCGCTTCCATGGCCTTCGTTTCGGGTGGTTGCGCACCGAGCGGGAAACCGACGACGCAGCACACTCGTACGGCCGAGCCTTCGAGCGCCTGCCGCGCAAATGATACCCACGTCGGATTCACGCACACGGAATAAAACTTGTTTTGGCGCGCTTCGCGGCAGAGTAGTTCGATATCGGAGCGGGTGGTGTCGGGACGCAATACGGTGTGGTCGATGTATTGGGCGATCTGCTGAGGAGACAGGTGCGATCGTGGCGTGGTGGCCGCGATGGGCGGATTGCCCTGGGAGGCGAGAAGTTCCTGGACGCGCTTGGCGATGCGTTCGAGGTCGGATTGGGAGGCGCTCACGCGAGGGTCTCCCATCGCCGCCAACAGCGTCGCTTGATGTGCTCCCACTTCAATTGGACCATCCTGAATTGCATTGATCAGTTGTACACGCTTTCGATGCCGTTCTTCAATACATTCGCCCGCCAGGAACGTCTCGACGATTTGCTTTGCGGTCTCGATATCCGTCTGGCCGGCGCCGAGCGTGAGCACGTTCGCGTCGTTGTGCTCGCGCGAATTCTTCGCGAGGGCCACACTGTAGCACGCCGCGGCGCGGACGCCACGGACTTTGTTGGCGGCCATAGCCGAGCCGATGCCCGCGCCATCCACTATGATCCCGCGATCGCAGGAGCCGCCCGCCACCAACCGCGCCACCGCGTACGCGATGCGCGGATAATCGACGGCATCCTTGCTGTGCGTGCCGCAATCCTGCACGAAATAGCCGCGGCTCTGCAAATAGCCGAGTAGCTGGTTCTTCAGATCCAGCCCGCCATGATCTGAACCGACGGCAATCTTAAGGTTTTTCCCCATCGAGATGTCAACTTTTTTTCATAATCACCGGACAAAAGCAAGAGATGAGTGACACGGTCGCCGATTCGGCGGTTGGTAGGAAGTGGTAAAAAACGCGAGGTTAACGAAAGAGGCAGCGTGTCGTTTCATCAATGTTCTGGATGTCCATATATGACCGCACTGGTGAAATCTCGCCATCCGAGCGTGGTTTCTTGATGCGGTATCAATCTCGCAAGCATTTTGTTGTCAAGGTGTTGCGGATTAAGGCTGGATTTGTGGCACAAAGGATGCAAACCGTCGCTGGACATGCGAGCTGGGCTGTTCACTGGGAGGGACCGTGGCGCTTCGCCCCGTCTGGCTCGAAGCCGCGCACAGTGAAGAATCTGAACCTTGGAGAAAAGGAGAACCAACGAATGAAGGTGCGAGTGAACGTGTTGAAATGGCTGTGCGTCGTCGGGCTGGCGGCAGTGATGGCTGTTGGGCTGACTCGACCGACGCGGGCGGATGACGCGCCCAAACCGGACCCGTCGGGGACGGCAACCGGCGACCGTAACACGGCTTTCGATGCCAGCGGTGGGGCATTCATGGTGTCGGAACCGGCCAAGCTCAGCGATGAGGACGCCAAAGACCCGGCCAAGAAGAAGGCCTACGACGACGCCCTGAAAGCCTCCAACGACTTCAAGGCGCAGTCGGAAAAGGAACCGCTGGCGTTGAAACTGGCGGACACGGTTGGCCACAACCGCGTGGCGATCAACTTCACGTGGACACTCGTTACGGGCTTCCTCGTCATGTTCATGCAAGCGGGCTTCGCCATGGTGGAAACGGGTTTGACCCGCGCCAAGAATTCGGCGCACACGTTTGCCATGAACTTCATGATCTATCCAATGGGCATGCTCGGTTTCTACTTATGTGGCTTCGCGTTCATGTTCGGCGGCATGGGACCGATCGGCACGATGGGCGGCTATGGCGGATTGAATAATGAGTTTACGATCAACCTGTTCGGCAAGCCGTTCGGTTTGCTCGGACTGAAGGGCTTCATGCTGCAAGGCGCCGGCTACGACACCGCGGTATTCACGCTGTTCCTGTTCCAGATGGTGTTCATGGACACGACGGCGACGATCCCGACCGGCGCGCTGGCGGAACGCTGGAAGTTTTCCTCATTCATGTTCTACGGCTGCGCCATCGGCACGATCATGTATCCGGTTTTCGGCAACTGGGTCTGGGGTGGCGGCTGGCTGTCGCAGCTCGGCGCCAATTTCGGGCTTGGTCACGGCCACGTGGACTTCGCCGGGTCGTCCGTCGTGCATATGCAAGGAGGCGTGATTGCGCTGATCGCCTCATGGATGGTCGGCGCGCGGTACGGCAAATACAACAAGGACGGCAGCGTGAACTTCATTCCGCCGCATAACATTCCGATGGCCATGGCCGGCACGTTCATCCTGGCGTTCGGTTGGTTCGGGTTTAACCCCGGCTCCAGCCTGGGGGCGACCGACCTGCGCATCAGCGTGGTGGCCGTGAACACAATGCTGGCCTCCGCGACTGGTGCGTTGGCTTCGACGTTGTGGATGTGGTGGTTCCGCACCAAGAAACCTGATCCATCAATGATGTGCAACGGTATGCTCGCCGGTCTCGTGGCGATTACCTGTCCCTGCGCGTTCGTCAGCGCCGGCGGCGCATGCTGGATCGGCTTGATCGCGGGCATCCTCGTAGTCGAGTCGGTGTTCTTCTTCGACAAGATCGGCATTGACGACCCGGTCGGCGCCATCTCCGTGCACGGCGCCAACGGCGCGTGGGGTTGCTTGTCTCTCGGCTTGTTTGCTGACGGAACCTACGGCGACGGCTGGAACGGCGTCCCAAGAAAAGTCACCGGCTTGTTCTATGGCGGCGGCCTGTCGCAGTTCTGGGCCGAGTTGGTGGGAGTGACCACCTGTTTCATCACTTTGGCGGTCATCACCTTCGTCGTGTTCAAGGTCATCGGCCTGATCCTCGGTGGCCACCGCCCGTCAGAGGAGGTTGAGATCGGTGGCTTGGACATCCCCGAAATGGGTGTCCTCGGCTACAGCGGCATGGTGATGGACAAAGATGTGGAGACTCCCCACCCGAAGGGCTATTCCACTCATACTCCGCCCGCGGCGGGCATTTCAAAATCAACTGTGTCGACCCACTAGCGAACACTACCGGCTCCCCCGATTCCGCCGGCGCGGAATCGGGGGACCACAGAAAGCGAGAGCAGGATGAACAAAATTGAAGCCATCATCAAGCCGTTCAAGCTCGACGAGGTCAAGGAAGCGCTGGCAGAGGTCGGCATTCAGGGAATGACCGTCAGTGAAGTCAAGGGGTTCGGCCGCCAGAAGGGCCAGACCGAACTCTATCGCGGTAGTGAGTACACTGTGGACTTTGTGCCGAAGATCAAACTGGAAATTGTGGTCGCGGACGACGCGGTGGATCGCGTTGTCAAAGTGATCCAGGAGACCGCCAGGACCGGAAAGATCGGCGACGGCAAAATCTTCGTCTGGAGGATTGACAAGGCGATGCGGATTCGCACGTCAGAAATAAACGAAGCGGCTGTTTAACAGAGGTGGCCACGCAACCGGGATTGCGCGGGAAATGTTGACATCCCGCGCATCCCCCGTGACAGTTGGACCAAACAAGAGAACCATGAACACTTCAAGCTTCTGGGGAATCGTGCTCGGCGTAATCATCGGCGGCGCGTTTGCGTGGCTGCAGTTGCTGGCCTTGCGGCGCAACGAGCTGCTGGAACGGCGGGAACAAGTCCCGACGCTCCTGCGGCAGATTCCCGGTTCGGGGGGCCGCGTCGCGTTCCTGCTAATGGCGCTCGTGCTGGCCCAGGTGCTCTTCCAGAGCGCCAGTGTGGTGTGGATGGCGGCCGGCGTGGCGGTCGCCTATGCCATTCCATTTGCCTGGCGGCTCAGGGTAAAGTATCTGCATCGGTGATGCGCAAACGGGTCGCCATCCCGGCGGTTCTCGCCGTGACCGTCAGCCTTGCCAGCGCCGCCACCGCAGTGGAAGCCATCCCGCCGCGCGAACCGCACGTGTTGATGGTTGCGCCGTTCGTGCTTCTGCTGTCGGCCTCGGGTTGGTTGCCGTCCTGTATTACGTGGCCGTGTTGCACAACCCGGCGCGGATGCTTACCAGCCTGATCGAGTACATTGCGTTCATGGCGCTGGTGGGTTCCCTGTTTGTCATCGCGGGCGGCATTCACATCAACATGACGGGACGCTCGACGCCCGCCGCCAACACGGGGTTGCTGGCGCTGGGGGCGATACTGGCCAACGTCATCGGGACGACGGGCGCTTCGATGCTGTTGATCCGGCCGTTCCTGCGGATCAACAAATACCGCGTCGCCCCGTTTCAAGTCGTGCTATTCATTTTCATCGTCAGCAATATCGGCGGCGCGCTGACGCCCATCGGCGATCCGCCGCTGTTCCTGGGCTACCTCAAGGGCGTGCCGTTCTTCTGGCTGTTGCGGGTGCCGCAAGTGCTGGCGGCATGGCTGCTGTGCGTCGGGGCATTGCTCGGGTTGTTTTTCGTGCTGGATACGCGCAACTTTCAGAAGCACGGTGGCAAACCCGATCATCCGACCGAGGACCGCATTGAGTTGGAGGGCAGCCACAATTTCATTTTTCTATTTATCATCATCGGGCTGGTGCTGTTGCAAAAACAGGAGTGGTTGAAGGACATCAATCGCTGGCCGGTCCTCGGTGCGGTGGGGCAAACCATCGGCTGGGGCGCGGAGAAGGCCGCGGACAGTGCCGTCTCGCTGGCCATCGCCGCCCTGATGATCGCCACCGCCGGTCTGGCCTACAAGTTCAGCAACCGCGACGCCCTCCGGGAAAACGAATTCAGTTTCGGCCCGGTTCACGAGGTCGGATTCCTATTTGTCGGCATTTTTGCCACGATGGTGCCCGCGCTGGATTTGCTGGAGACCCACGCGGCCGGTCTCGGCATCACCAGCGTCCGCCAGTTCTTCTCGGGTTCAGGCGCGCTATCGAGCGTGTTGGACAACGCGCCCACCTACCTGAATTTCCTGACGGCGGCATTCGGCCTGCATCATCTGTCGCTGGAAAATCCTGCTCACGTCCAAGCGTTCCTGCTCGACGGGCAAACCTGGAAATACGTGGTCGCCGTGTCACTCGGCTCGGTGTTCTTCGGCGCGAACACGTATATCGGCAACGGCCCGAATTTCATGGTCAAGAGCATCGCCGAATCCAGCGGCGTGCCCTGTCCGAGTTTCTTCGGCTACGTGCTGAAGTACACCCTGCCGATTCTCAT
>JBGPVO010000074.1:0-6998 GCA_041491705.1 Verrucomicrobiia bacterium | reverse complement strand
GTCACGAATGTGACGTACACGACGAACGCAACCAACAGTGATGTGACCGTCCACTTTTGGATCTCGAACGGCGGCGAGGCGGATGTGACCGCTTATGCGGATGACACTGTTCGCGTCCAATACTACTTCACGTCGTTGTGGCCGAAGGAAGAGCCGATGATTGCGGCGCAGTTGGGCGCCTGGCCATCAACAACCATCACCACGAACGATTTGGGCTCAACCTATGTGATTCAGACCGGACTGCTCAAGATCATTGTCAACAAGAGTCCATTCAAGGTCGATTTCCAGGACAAGAATGGCAATTACGATTTGTTGGCGGACGATCATATGGAGTTTGACCCGGCCTACGGCTACACCGGCCAAAGGGGTTCGGGCGCCTCCAAGATCAAGTGCTGGAAACAGGTGCCGTCCAATCAGGCCTTTTATGGTCTGGGAGAATTTGGCGGCCCGCTCAACCGCGCTTACGGACAGGCGGGCAAGGATTTGGAGTGCTGGGCCGAAGGGACGTACAACTGGGGCGAGTATAACAATCCCGAGTACATGAACATCCCGTTCTACTACGGCATCCAGCCGGCCAACGGTATTGTGCCGTCCTTCGTGTACGGCCTGTTCTTCGACAACCCTTGTCGGTCGTTGTTTTCCTTTGGGGGACCGGCCGCAAACAACGATGCCACGAAAAGCACGTTCCAAGCTGGTGACGGGCAGATGGATTATTTCTTCTTTGGTGGCGGCACGAACCACACGATGGCGTCGGTCGTTGATCGGTACTCTCAATTGACCGGTCGTCCGACCATGTTGCCGAAATGGGCGATGGGGCATCATCTGAGCCGGTTCTCCTATTGGTGTCAGAGCTGGGTGCAATCTCTGGCGGATGCCGCGACTTCCAGCAACATCCCACTGGACGCCGTCTATCTTGACATTGACTACATGGACGCCGACGACAATCCCAGCGCCTTTGGTCCGTTGCAACAACTCTGGCTGAATCCAAATAGCAGCACCGCCATGTGCAATCATTTTCCCAATTCACCCGCGATGGTTTCTTACTGCAGCGCCAAAGGCGTCAAGATCGTCCCGCTGATCGAGCCGTGGCTGGAGCCAAGTGATACGAACACTCCCGCTCACTTGTATTCGACGGCCGCCAGCAATCTCGATTTCATCAAGGACAACAACGGCAACCAGATTCAGGCCGGGCTGTACGTCAACAGCAACGTCTCCTGGTTTGACTGGACCAGCACGGCAGGGCGCAACCGCTGGGAAACGAACATCATGAATTGGTTCAACGCCAACGGGTTCGGCGGCATTTGGAACGACACCGACGAACCGGAAAGCGGCGACGAGATTCCCTACAATGGCCTTCTGTATGAGGACAATCGTTATGGGACAGTGACGGGCGTCAACGCTGATTCACGCCGCGAGTGGTCAAACGAACACAATTACTTCGGCCTGCGCACCGCGCAGACCAGCTATGAAGCCCTCCAGAAGACCTACCCGAACAAGCGGCCGTTTGTGCTTTCGCGTTCGGGAACGGCTGGCATTCAGCGGTACGCCGTCAGTTGGAGCGGCGACACGGATGCCGACTGGACGTACGCGCGTACCTGCATTCGGTTCGGCATCAGCGCGATGATCTCCGGCGCCGGCTACTACGGCCATGACCTCGGCGGGTTCACCGGAGCGGTCTCCACCCAGCCCGAACTTCTGGAGCGTTGGTACGAATGGGGCGCTCTGCTGCCGCTGTACCGCAGTCACTCGCGCAACTGCGAACATGGCACTCCCTGCGACACCTGGCCCGACGGAGAGCAGGGCCGCGAACCGTGGCACTTCGCTGAACCTTACAAAAGCGAAATGCGCAACGACATTCAATTCCGCTACAAGTTGATGCCGTATTTGTACACGTTGATGTACAACTCGACCCAGAACGGCCAACCGATGAATGTGCCGACCGCCTTCCAATTCTCCGGCGATCAAAACACGACCTCGCTTAACGACTATGAGTTCCTGGTCGGCGACTACCTGCTGGCGGCGCCCGTGTATACCCAGGGCGCGACGACGCGCTACGTCTATCTGCCCTACGCGCCGGGCGTGCAATGGTACTACTACCCAAGCGGTACGAGCAGCCCGGTGTACAACGGCGGCCAGGGCGTTACCGTGGCGGCGCCGCTGGGCACGTTGCCGTTGTTCGTGCGTTCCGGGGCCATCATCCCGATGGGGCCATCGATGCAGTACATGAACCAGTTCCAGCCCACCTCACTCGACATCAACTGCTGGCCGGCCGGCACGAGCACCTTCACGATGTATGAAGACGCCGGTGATGGTTGGGACTTCACCAACTCGACCGGACGTGCCCAGACGACGTTCACCAGCGTGCTCGGCAGCGGCACGTGGGATTTCACAATCGGCGCCCGGCAGGGCAGCTATAACCCCGGCTCGCGCTCATTCTACGTATATTGCTACACCCCACAAACCGTGACGGCGCTCACCCTGAACGGCTCCGGGTTGACGCAATACACGACAGCGACGGATTTGACCAACAGCACGCAGGGCTGGATGATCACGAGCGACTCGAGGCTCGCCATCAAGGTCCCGGATGATGCCACACTCAAGACGATCCACGTCAACTGGACGGGGGGCTCGCTCGCCGGCGCACTCGGCATCCCCGGCACATGGAGCGGTTGGGACGACACCAGCCTGCCCTGGTTGTTGACTCTCGTGCCTCCGCCCGGCACGCCCGCAGCAGGCAACTGGTATACCAATACCGTTCACGTCGCCAGCTCTGGTGGTGACATCACACAAGGCACCTACCAGTTCAAACTTCGGCAGAGCCATGACTGGAGCAAGAATTGGGGACTAAATTCAGCCGGCAATGCCGTCATCAACGGCACCACCTCGCTGGCCTGGAGCGGCAGCACCAATGTCGCCATCACTGTATCGAACGGATACTATTACTCGTTCCGCGCACTCCAGCCCACCCTCAATTCCAGTGCCACAATCGCGGTGCTGCAGACCTCCGCGAAACCAGTGTCGGTGCTGTTCAGCGGCCTCACGCCGCCGTACCCGATATCCTCGGACTCGCCAATCATTTCCATCACACTCAGCGCGGCGAAATCCGCGGAAGAACATATCTACGTGCGTTGGACCACCAACAACTGGGCGACCAGCCAGTTTGTGGAAGCCACTGGCTCGGGCACTGCCTATTCGGCGACTCTGCCGGCCATGCCCAACGGGACCTCGGTCAACTATTACATTCTCACTTCCACGGCGACGCCCAGCACGGGGCTGACGAGCGCCACGGCGGACGCGCTTACCTTGAGCATCGATGCCAACAGCGGCAACAACTACCAATACATCCCCAACACCATCCCGTGGCCGGGCTTCGGTTACCCGAGCGATCCCGCAGGAAACATCCATCACTGGAAGGAAGAGGCTGTCGTTGGCAACGGGTTCATGTCTGTGATGCTCGACCAGAACGGCTCGCTCTATGACATTTACTTCCCCAGCGTCGGCTTGCGCAGCGGTAACGACACAGCCAATGAAGGCTACCGCGGACCGCAGAACTGGCCGAATTGCCCCAGCCTGGATCAGCAGGCCAACGGCCAGATGAATCTCATCGCGGCCATGGGCGGCATCGCCGTGCCCACTGGCAGTACGAACGGCATGTACTGGCTCAAGAACGCCAACGGCACGGACTACACCGACGTCGGTCAGCAATGGGATAGCGACAATACCATGGTGGTTTGCACTTCCAACCGCCTGAATGTTGCAGGCTCGAGTATCAAGGTGCAGCAGTACGATTTCGTGCCGGCGGAGAGCGCCCTGCCCGTCATCACCGACGGCAGCCGCACCAACCGTGCAGTGCACGTCAAGCGGTTCCTGCTCACCAACAACGAAATCAGCAGCAAGTCGATTAACTTCTACTGGGACGCCAACTTCAACGTCAAAGGCGACAACGCTTACGACGAGATGTCCTTCGAAGGCACTGTCAACGGAACCAATTACAGCGCGATAATCGTGCGTGATATCACCAACCGTGTTGTCAATGGCTCCTGGTGCGGCCCCGACGGCTATGGCGGCAACGCCGGGACGGAATACGATCCCGCTGGCACCGGCAATTGGGCCAAGAGCAGTTCGGTGTATTTTGCCACGGTTATGAAGCTGGTGACGAACACAGTGACCGGCGCGGGCACACCCGCCGACGGCAGTTGGCGTGATTTCACCACCACCGACAATCAGGAAGGTTGGATCGGCAAGAAGATCACCATCCCGGCTGGCCAGAGCGTGGAGTTGGACGTGATGACCGTCGGCTCGTGGGATGACTTCTCCGGCGCGACGGGCACGTACACCTTCTGGAGCCGACCGATGATCACCTGGTTTTACACGAACAACATGGCCAGCGCACAGGCGACCACCGAATCTTATTGGTCGAACTGGCTGAGCGGTGGCGTGACAGTGAACTTCCCGGATCCGAACTACGACCGGCTGTTCAAGCGGTCGTTGATGGTCAGCAAACTTCATGCGGACCCGGTCAGTGGCGGCATCATTGCCGGCATGCACAACGGCGCCTACCCGTTCGTCTGGCCGCGCGACGGCGTATACGCATCGATCACTTTCGATCGCACCGGTCACACCAACGAAGCTTCAGCGTTCTACCGCTGGCTCAACAAGGCCGTGCGGCTCAATGAGACATGGGGTACGAACTCGAGCTACTTCTTCCAGAAGTACACGACCGACGGTCAACCGGTCTGGATGAGCCCGCAGGTGGACGAAACCGCCAGCGTTCCGTGGGGTATGTACTACCATTATCTGGCAACCGGTGACGGCGCATTCCTCAGCAACAACTGGAATCTGGCTTACACCAGCGCCCGCGCCAGCAGCGGGGACACCACCAATAATACTGCATTCCTGAACTATGATGCCGGCACACACTTGGTGTGGACCTGGAACGTGTGGGAAGACAAGACCAACGAGCATCTCTATTCTAATGGCGCCGCCGTGCGCGGCTTGCAAGATGCCGCCAACATCGCCGACTACGTTGGCCAGTCGGTAACCGCAGGTGTTTTCCGCACCCGGGCGACCGACATCAAAGGCAACAGCAGCCAGGGCATCGTCAAACACATCAACGATCGGGTCGAGCCGTCCGACATCAGTCATCTGGGCCTGGCGGTACCGTTCGAAGTTTTCCAACCGAACGACCCGCTCATGACCAATGCGGTCGAGTGGTTGAGCGGCCGGCAAAGCGCCGGCGGCCTTACCGACGACCTCGTCGAGCATGGCGGTGACGTTGACGGTTTGGTGCACCGGTACAATCACCAGATTGGCGGCGGGGCGGACCTCTATTGGAATGGTGGCCCGTGGTTCCTGGCATCGTCGTGGTACGGCGAGTACTTCGCACGCTGGCAGGACTACGTCGGCGGCAAGTCGTTGGTGGATACGAACAAGGTCATTCTCGACAAACTCATCACCAAACTCGGCCCGATGGGATTGGCCGCTGAGCAGATCGCCCACGATACGAGCGAACAGCTCTATCCCGGCTTCTGGCTCCAGACCGCGTGGCCGAATGTCTGGGAATCGCATTCCACGCTGGTGGATCAGATGATGATGTTCCTGGATTACAAGCCGGAAGGCACAAACGGCAACAACACGTGCTACTTCGCGCCGAAATTGCCTTCGGCGTGGAGCACCATGACGTTCAACAATCTCGACTCCCAAGGGCAGCGCTTCGACATCACGATCACGGAAAGCCCAACTAGCGTCCGTGCCGACATCAACAAACACACTGCCGGCACACTGAATTACGACACCTACCTGCGCATCCCGGCGGGCATCGCGCCCGTCATGGTGGTCACGAACGGCGCGTATTACGTCCCCTCACCCTCGGACTACGACACCAACACCGGCCGCGTCCATGTTCGCGGCCCGCTTGCATCGGCAGCCATCGGCAATTCGATCGTCGTTACCTATGGCAACAACAGTTACACCGGCGACGGGATTCCCGATTTCTGGGCGATCCAATATGGATTCAACCCGCTGGATGCGACCGTGGCCAATGCGGACCCGGACGGCGACGGCATAAGCAACCTGCAGGAATTGCTCGCGGGCACCGATCCGACAAACAGCGCCTCGTACTTCCACATCACCTCCGTGAAACCGCAGAGCAATGATATGGTCGTTACCTGGCAGACGGCTGGCGGACGAACCAACGTGTTGCAAGCCACGACGAGTCCCACCAACGGATCGTTTACGACCAACTACGTTGACGTGAGCCCGCTCATCGTTATCCAGGGGAGCGGCGGCACCACGACCAACTACACCGATTCAGGCGGCGCGACCAATTTCCCGGCCCGCTACTATCGCGTGCGTTTGCAGCAATAGCGGGATTGGGTCCGCGGTAGGTCTGAGAGCCCTGCGTTGTGGCGGCGCCCACAGGGGGCCGCTACCCCGACACGTCGCGGTCCCTCCATCCGCACCTTGACCCTGAGGCGCTTTCAGCCTACAAGAGAAGGCATGATGGCGACTTTACTGGGAGCCGGTCTGATGAAACGCGTGCGCGCGATGCTTTCGCTGGTTGCAATTCTTGCCTTCTCCGTGCCGGCCGCGTTTGCGGAGTTCAGGGTTGCCTTGGTCCTGGATCGTGGAGGCAAGGACGACAAGTCGTTCAACGCCTCCGCTTATGAAGGGGCGACCGAGGCCAAGAAGAAGTTGGGAATCACCATGAAGTACGTCGAAGCCAGCGATGACAACGCGTTTGAGCCGTTGCTCCGCGCCTTCGCGCAGAAAGATTATGATTTGATCATCGGGATCGGGTTTGCTCAGAAAGAACCGATCACGAAAGTCGCGGCGCAGTTTCCTCAGAAACACTTCGCGATTGTGGACGCGGAGGTTAATGCGCCGAATGTTCGGTCGCTTCTCTTTGAAGAGCACGAAGGCGCGTACATCGTGGGCGCCATCGCGGCCATGACTAGCAAGACAGGGAAGGTGGGATTTGTCGGGGGGATGGACGTCCC